>NZ_DAKC01000110.1:0-63940 GCF_002496465.1 Methanosaeta sp. UBA356
ACTTTTAGACCGCCATTGACAACGCTATCTATGATGCGCTGAAAGATGTAACTGGAACCACCGTTCCGGAAACGGATCTACCGAATGAGGTCTACGGGAGTGAATATCAAATCTGGCATGATCAGCTACTGAAGCTCGAGGGACCGATCGTCAAGACTCTGGAAGAGCAGTTTGCTGAGAGATGGCAGGATGGAGGAAGAGTCTATGAGACGGGATTTTGGGGCAGTTTGCATCTGCTGAACAGTCAGGTCATCTTCAGCTCAAACACTGCCATCAAGGACGGAAAGATATTGCCTCTGGCCGTGTCCTCGGAGTCTGATCAAAAGCATCAACATGCGGGCTCGTCAATAGTGCAGATGTGGCGTACCATTCCACTCCGCCCGGAGCGCAATGAGCCACCGTTTTTGAGAGGGGAGTTTACCATAATGGCTGGAATATCCAAAGCCTGCCAGGCTGCAGAGGAATTGATCTTGATCTTTGATCAATACTTCTTCAGCAGACCGCTGGCCAGGTTGCTCAACCACAGGATCAAGAGCGATAAAGAAAAAAAACTCTGCGTAATTCTGATTCTTCCGCCCTATGCCGATGAGCATACGCTTGAGGAGCACCATGCAAGAAAGCTGGCCCTCGACGACCTGATTGAGGGCCTCTCTAAGGATCAGAGTCAGAGCATATTCGAGCGGGTGGCTGTGTACGACCTGTGGCACCCCAATCGAGTTCCAGGAGGCATTTACTGTCATGCCAAGGTTCAGATGTATGATCTCAGCCTGCTGGTCTGCGGTTCTGCAAATCTGAATCGCAGATCCTTTACCTGCGACACTGAGCTTGATTGCGCAGTCCTTGATGACGACCTGGTTATAAAGCACTACCGCAGGCTGTGGAGAGTCCTCTTTCCGGATATCGCCTGGCCGGAGCATATCGACTTTTCTGACGGGAAAGACGGTTGGGGAAGGCTGTTCTTTGATGCCTTCAAGAATGCCGCCAGCTCTGACAGTTCATTCCTGATACCAGATCCCTGGTGGAATTCCACTGTCCAGATAAAGCCGGTCAATACCAATGGCAAGACTACAGCAGAGATAGTTATGAAGCCGCCGAGGCTTCCTGCCAACCCCGCAGAGGCAAGGAAAGGACCGGAGAGCTGGACGGGAATCAAAAGAGAGCAGGACTTCAAAGATGATTATCTGGAGGAGGCAAGGACTGCTCTGAACAATCCCGATCTGCAGCCGGAGGATATCCAGTGGTCGCCGTTGAGTGACGGTCTGGCAAAAGTCAAGGATGCTTTAATGGATCCAAGCTCTATCAATATAAAGATGGAGTCTGAGATCTGCCCTGATTCAATCAGCGCCGATGGAGATCCTGTGGCTCCTGGGAGGCTGGACGAGATAGTGTTTCTCATTGAGAACTGCGGCCAGGGAGACAATTGGCCGTATAGGGTGGCATGAGAGCCTTGGATTTTTGCCTACCACCAGTAGGCATATCCTTTGTGGCGATCGGGCATGTTGGCTGCAGCAAAAAAAGAGCTTTCCAATAATAGCCGGGCCAAATCGGTCTGCCCCATCCGAGGGATATCATTTCCGTCCACATAGAACTTTCCAGAATCAGCACGAGGAGCCCATTGATGATCTTCAATCGAGTGGTCTTGCCGCAAGGAGGTGCCAAATGTCAGGGATAGGGATTCAGCGTCCTGATGCAGCCGAAGATCATGCGCAACATATGGGGAACCACCGGCCCACTAGGCCGATGATTCAGGCCACGGCAACAGCAGAAGATGCGACAAGAGATGCTGCTACGATTAAAATGATCTTGTATCTCTCCGGATCATGCCCACGGATCGGGCCTCCTCATCGCCCAAAGCGAGGACATTCAGCCTCCAGTACTGGCCGCAGGCAGAGGGCTATAGCTAGCTATTGCCTCCAATAGATCGATTTTGGGCTTTGACTGTATGTTTCTTTACTTCAATTATAAAAAAAAGCTTAAGCCCCCTTCAGGGCTTAAACTGATACTCCTGGGTGGGGAACTGTGCCTTTGTCGTGTTCCACGCTGGTTTCATGGTGGAGATTGATTCCTCCCGGCAGGAGCAGTCGAATATTCCCTTCCAGCTTGCGTACTGTACATTGAAGTTATAGGATGGAAGGTCGAAAAAGCCGCCCATGCAGCAGGGGAGCCAGTCCTTCTGAGAGGTCTCTCTGTCCTTGACTATCTCCAGCTTCATCGTCTTTTGAACCTGGAAGTTGCCGATGTAGTCATTTTGAACCTCGATTATAGGATCATATGTCTTTGGCTGAGTCTTTTCCTTGGGGCTCAACAGCAGCTCACCTATGTGAAGAGTACCCTGAAAAACATCGTCATCGATCTTCATGCTGAGAATGCCCACGCCATCTGTCTTGTCTGTGGGGCCAGTACAGTTGATGTCCACGGCAATGTCCCCTTTGAGAGCATGAGCGTACTCCACCTGGCGGTGCATTGACGCAGACTCTTGATAGCTCCTGGCCTCGGTCTTATCCTTGATAAGGGAATTGTACTCAATGGGATTCGCGGCATACCAGCCGGTTCCATAGGCAAATGTAGTTGGCGACTGGACATTATCATACTGCCTGGTGTAGCTGACGACGCTGTTAGCACCCTTTGAGGCTTTCTTCATCAGTCCATCGTAATCCAGGTAGTAGTAGGAGCCGCTGGTGGTCTTCTGCTCGGAGTTGAGTATATCGGCCATGTCCACGGATCCGCTGCCGTGGTAGTACTCCAGCAGGGAGAGGTTATTTGTATTTATACTCTTATACTCCACAGCAAAGCCTTGTCCGGTTACATCATCGGTCATCTCATGCTTATACTTGATCGCTTCTCTTCCAGGATTCATATCATATTTTCCTGCCCAGGTAATTCCTGTGATTAGCAGCAGAAAAATTAATACTAATCCTATTTTAACCAATACTTTCTTTATACGAAACCCTCCTTTATTCTCACATGTCTGCGAAGGCAGTTATGTTTATTCATATTTAGCCTTTTCTTTGTATGAGCGAGTCCAGGCATATTATGTGTTGTAGCACGCAAGTATTAAAAATATTTTGCTTGGCAGATTTTTTCTTCCATCCAACAGATTGTGCAGGCAAAATCGCTTGAGATTTGCTGCCAGGGGCGTTCCCCATAAAACAAGCATGTCTGGGGCCCATGCGAGGGGACGCTTTCAATGAGGGCTTCGTCATAACTTTTCCTCAATTGAAAACTCCTTTATGTTGAGGAACCAGTAGCCTTCCCTCAATACCGCCTCGCTTCCGGACAATATAATCCTCTTCTTGAAGATCGGGCCGTCTGTGACGATGGTGTGAAACTCCCCATTCTCTCCGCAGGGGTCAATGGATTGGTCCAGATCCTTCAGATCCTCAGAAAATTCTTCATCAATCCTCCTGCCCAGCCATTCTCTGCCCATGAGGCCATCCTTGACGCTTATCACTATCACCTCAAAGCCCAAACCTGTGATCTCCTTTAAGATCTTCCTCGAATCCTGTTGCCATAGGGGCAGCAGTAGATCTAGATTTAAACTAGTACAGATCCTGTCCACCAATTTTTTGTGGGTCTGGATATGGCCGAAAACAGCTCCATCGATCTTCTCCCCATTGGCGCGAAGATCCAGAATGGTCCTCTTGAACTCCTGCTCATAGGAGGTGAATTCCCTATGAATGAGGGGAATTCCAATTGCCTCTGACTGGGCCAGAATCAGCTCTGGATTTATATCATGAGATCCGATCCGTGATATATTCCTGAAGCTGAGAAGATAATTGACCCGCCATCCCTCTTGCATCACTTTATAGCAGGATAAGCATCCATCCTTTCCTCCCGTCCAGGAGACGACTGCATTTCTCAAATTCATCTCTCTCCCTATCAAATCTGATACACAATTATGGCCTGAGAGCAATTGCCGGTCGTGAATCAATTATGGGTTGGTATTTAGGCCTGCAGCAGAATTAGGCATTATTGAATGCCGATTTGCCCAGAATGTCCTCTCTCGAGCGCGTCCGAGAGACCGCAATCGTTAATCGAGTTTTAGAAACTTCAACCTATTTTAGGATCACGACCCAATTGCCAGAAATCAGATAAAAAAGGGGCGCATGCAGAAGCAGTCAGACAGAGCTGGATCTGCAGGCGTCCAATGAGCATTCTTGATTCATTACTTGATTATTCCCTTTTGCATCAGGACAAATGGCGTTCTCTTGGAGTCATCCCAATTATCGACATCTGCATGGTATCCGTCTCTAATCCAGACCTCAATCATGTATATGCCGGCTTTTCCCGTGCTCGTTTCCCAGGACCAGACACCGTTCGTGCTCCAGTCGGTCATGGGCACCCACTGTTCATCTGTTGAAGGCCCCTTAAGGACATAGCGGTATAGAACCGTATCCATGTCCGGGTCTGTCGCCTTAGCCGTCCAGGTAATAGTGGCGCCCTTATCCTGCGGGGTTTGCTTATCAGATTTCATGCTGGTCAGAGTCGGCTTGGAGTTCGATTTCGAGCTGCCGGCAATGCCAGCACTCTCGCTGATGATATATTCTGCGCTGACATGGGCATCATGACCCCAAGGGGGAGCATGGCGTCCATCCCTGATACGCATATCGATGACATTATTGCCAATGTCTATGGCGCTGGTCTCCCAGGTCCAGGTATTGTTCTTGCTCCAAGTGTTCATGGGCATCCAGGTGTTTCCCGTCATCGGCCCGTTCAACCAGAACTGATAGTATAGCTCATCCTCTTCGGAGTCAAAGGCATCGCCTGTCCAGACAACCGGTGAGCCTGCTGTCAACGGCCCTTCCTGATCGGGAGTCAAGCCTTTGGCCACAGGGGCCTGGTTCATGGCATCCGCCACCACTGTCGAAATGGGCTGTGTTGTTTGCGGGCTCTTTGCAAATATGAGGTCCTTAGTGGTAATGGCTTGAGCCGAACTGAAAATCAAAGCGATTAGCAGAGCAGATATCAAAAAAGCCCTGCAATGAGTTCTCTCCTTCGAATAATTCACAATTAATCCCCCTTATGCTCAATCCATAATTCATATCATTATAGTTAAATTTTTCTATTATTTCCGCTCAAGGCCATAGGTGCTGATCTGGGCAATGATGCAAAGCTTTTTCTATCAGTATTAGAGAACCTGATCTGCATTCAGAGACAATATTATGCCGAAAAAGGCTGCGAAAAAAGGAAGGCTAATAATTGATACATCTTCACCAGGGGTTCTGAAGACAATTATGATAGGCCAATAATAGAGATGCACAGATAAGCCGCAAGATGAAGGTTTGCCCATGACCTCTGATCAATGCATAAAGTCGATCATACCGTTTAACATGGCCTTGATGCTGGCCTTCATAGTTGCCCTCTGCTCAATCTCATTTAGCATCCACTTAAAAGATGAGCTGCAGTTCACGGCGAGCGATATGCTGGCGATCCTGGTCGATTCTCTGGCCACACTAGCCCTTTTTTATGCCGCCAGGAGGTCTTCTGTCTATGGGAGACAGGTCCGTTTAGCTTGGACGGTTCTTGCCCTTGCCCTGGTGGCCCATACTTTGGGTGATATCGCCTGGGCTTATACTGAGATAGTGCTGGATCAGCCACCCTTCCCATCCGTGGCAGACTGGCTATTTCTGATTCATTACCCCCTATTAATCGCGGGCATTCTCCTCTTGCCTACCCAATCCCTGACCTCCAGTGAACGGCTGAAGGTCATGCTGGATGAAGGGATCGTGATCATCGCCTCCGTTATAATATTCTGGGTGGTTTTAATCGCACCCACGATCGAGTCCAGCGCAGGAGCAATCTTCCGCACACAGGCATTATCCGTGGCATATCCCGTCTTGGGTTTGATGCTTCTCTTAGCGCTGGTTGAACTCCTCCTTCGGCGGATCCGATTTCAGCAGATGGGTCCAGTGCTTCTTCTGGTAATGGGAACGATAGTGATGATCATCGCTGATCTCATCCTGGCATACCAATCATTAAACAACATATATGATTCCGGCGGCATTTGGGACGTGGGCTGGATAATGGCCTACTCGATGATCGGCCTGGCGGGAATACTGCAGGCCAGCACCTCACCCCGCGATGCACCTCCATTCCAGAAGGTTCCCTCCGAAGAGCCTGCTTATGCCCGCACCGTTGCATCCTCTGCGTCTCCTTATGCTCTTGATTCCGGCATGGTGCGGTTTCCTGGTGCTCACTACATCCCTTACATCTTCGTTGCTGGCGCATACATCATCCTTATCTGGAGCTTTGACCGTCCTCTTGCCATAAGCACGCCTCATCTATCTTATTCTGTGGGGGGGATAATAGGTCTGATAGTCATTCGCCAGATCGTCGCTCTGAAGGAGAACGAGAGATTATTCCAGACATCCAAAAGAGCAGAGGAAGAGGTACGAAGGCTTAACCAGCATCTAGAGAGCAGGGTTATGGATAGGACGGCTATGCTGAAAGCGGCAAACCGAAAGCTAGAGGAGGATATTTTAGAGCGAAAGAAGATCGAAGAGGATCTGAGAAGATCCAAGGAGGCGGCAGAGGCGGCAACCAACGCAAAATCCGAATTTTTAGCCAATATGAGCCATGAGATCAGAACCCCTCTGAATGCCGTCATCGGCCTCACTGGAATTCTCCTGGGCACGGACCTGAATAGAGAGCAACGCGACCATATGGAGATCATCAGAAGCAGTGGAGATGCACTTTTAGCAATCATCAATGATATCCTGGACTTCTCGAAGATCGATAGCGGCAAGATGGAGCTGGAAGTCCAGCCTTTTGATGTCAAAAAGAGCATTGAGGATGCTGTTGATCTGATGGCTCCAGTTGCCCAGGAAAAGGGCCTGACCTTGGGATATGATATCGAAGAGAGCATTCCAAAGACCATTGTCAGCGATCCCACCAGGCTGCGCCAGATACTGGTCAACATATTGGGCAATGCGGTGAAGTTCACCAGCTCTGGAGAGGTCAGGATCCTGGTTTCGGGCAGAGATTTGGGGGGTAGAGAGCATGAGATCCACTTCGCTGTTATGGATACGGGCATCGGAATACCAGCAGAGAAGATGAACTGCCTCTTTCAGTCCTTCTGCCAGGTTGAGCCCTGTACCACTCGCAGGTATGGTGGCGCGGGCCTGGGCCTGGCAATAAGCAAGAGGCTCGTGGAGCTCATGGATGGCTCGATTTGGGCGGAGTCAGAGGAGGGCAAGGGATCAACATTCCATTTCACTATAAAGGCAATGGAAGCGTTATCGCCACCGCCCGGAGAGCTGGCAAAAGGGTCGAAGAGCAGCATCTCTATGGGCCCCCAGCGTCCTCTACGTATACTGGTGGCGGAGGACAACATAATCAATCAGAAGGTTATTAAAAAGATGCTCCATAAGCTCGGCTATCGCGCTGATGTAGCTGCTAATGGCCTGGAGGTCCTTGTCGCCCTGGATCGCCAGGATTACGATGTGATCCTCATGGACATTCAAATGCCAGAGATGGATGGGCTGGATGCCGCCAGAAAGATCAGAGAAACCCGGCCGACATTGCCAAAGATCATCGCTATCACCGCATTTGCCATGGAGGGTGACAAGGAGAAATGCATCGATTCGGGAATGGACGGCTACATCAGCAAGCCGGTGAACCTGGAAGAGTTGAGAGCGATCTTGAGATCTGATGTCAGTGCGATTGGCAAAAACGATGGAATTGGCAGCTGGTCGAGGGGCGGAGGGCAGAACTGACTGCTAAAACTCTATATCTTTTTGCACCTTACATATATCCTGTATCCGAAAAGACTTAGCTTGGGCCATAGTGGCACAATCCGTTTCTCCAGTAATTGGGAGATGCGCTCCTGCAGATAAGCCGGATCGACGACCGGCCTGTAGCGGCTCATAAATAAGTAGCCTTGGCAGAGCTTGAAGTCGAAACCGAGATGCTCTTCGATCTGAAAGCCGGCATTCTCCAATTGATTCTGGAATTCTGAAAAGGAGAGATACTCCGGCGGAACTATCCGTTCTCCGAATAGATATTTTCTCGCCAGGGTGTAATGGGATAGGCGGTTGAAGAAATCCACCACCAGTCCTCCGCCTGGGCGGAGAACCCGATTGAACTCCTGCAGGGCCTCTGCCATCGACTGTGGAGAGGCAAGACAGGTAAGAACGCCGCTGCTCACTACCCAGTCGAATGACTGATCAACAAAGGGAAGCGAGGTTATGCTTCCCTGAAGAAATGCTGCCCTCGGATCACCGGATGTGCGGAATCTGGCCCGACCAAGCATGTTGGCAGAGAAGTCCATGCCGATGAACCTGGGCCCATTTTCCTTTGCCATCCCCATCTCAAGGGCTGCAATTAGCAGCTCCCCATTGCCGCACCCTGCATCCAGGACCATGCCACCTGATCCGGCAAAAGAGAAGGCTGTTGCCCTCTCCTCAAACTCCCTTTGCAGGCGTAATATGAACTGGGGAGTATCATCGGGTAGATCGCGGGCCATCTTGAGATCGCAGTCGTCGCCGCATCTCCTTTGTCGCTCCCAGAAGGCCAGCTCCTCTCTCTCCAGGCATAACCTATCTTCACCATAGTTATATTTCATAAACTCAGAAGCGCTATTTGATCTGGACATCCCTTTGATCTCACAGGCAATGAACTATCGGCCTTGAATATGAGGGCTATTTATAGCTTGTCGGCCTCGTGCCGCCGGATTGGCATCACTGGTGGTAGGTGGTGAGGGAAGCATTAAAAAAATTGAAGTTCAATCCAGCCACTTGTAGCCTGGATCTTTTATTCGATTGAAGTTTCGGATGAGATCGGCAGCATCCCTGCGGTTGATGCTTGCATCCATCATCCTGGAACAGATATGTCTGATGGCAGCCTTCTGCTCCTTGATCTCATCGCTGTCCTCCGGCAGGGGATTCAGTCCAAAGCTCTCGAATAAATGCTCCTTTTCATCCAGATGAGCGGTCTTCCCCCACTTTCCGAACATCTCTGCTGCACGATCGAGAAGGTCCTGATTGAACATTTCAGGGAATGCATATCCTTCAATCTGTTTTAGGAATTCCTCTTTCTTCATTATGACCACCCTTTAAGCCATATGCTATTAGTTATTCATGATATAAGTAACTTAGATAGGAATTTAGGACTATCGCCAAATTGGATTGGATGATAGAAATTCCAATGACTGATGCTAACCTGGACGGTGCGGTTGACGATCTGGATCAGGAGGCGATGGCGAAAAAAAGGAAGATGAGGCACCCATAATCGATTGGATCCTTCATCCTTCGGACAGGCATGCCTACCAGAACTCCCTCTTCCTGCGCATGAAGAGGTAGACGAAGAATGGCACCCCTAAAAAGGCGGTCATTATTCCCACGGGCAGAATCACTGGAGCGAGAATGGTCCTGGCCAGGGTATCAGCTCCTAAGAGAAGCAGCGCCCCCACCAGAGCAGAGGCGGGAAGCAGGAACCTGTGATCCCCACCAATTGCCATCCGGGTTATATGAGGAGCGACCAGACCGATGAAGCCTATGGTGCCAGTAAAGCATATCACCGAGGCGGTTATGAACGAGACCAGCATCATGCTGATCACCCGGGTCCTCTCCACATTCACCCCCAGGCTCTTGGCGGTCTCGTCACCTGCCCCCATGGCATTTATGTCCCAGGATTTGATGATAAGATAGGGAAGGCAGATGGCTATGACCGCGGTGACTATCCAGACCTTATCCCAAGAAGAGCGGCCCAGCGAGCCCATCGACCAGAAGACCACCTCCTGAACCTGCTCTGCATGGCCGATATACTGCAGAAATGAGGTCATGGCACTGAAAAGGTATGAGATGGCAATTCCCGCCAGGATCATGGTCTCTGGTGTGACTCCTTTATATTTTGCCAGTCCATAGACCGCCCCCGCAGCGAGAAGAGTGAAAACAAAGGCATTGCCGATGATCAGCCATTCTCCGCCCATGAACCCCGCCCCCATGATTATGGCCATGGCCGCACCAAAGGAAGCAGCTGATGAGATGCCCAGGGTGAAGGGGCTGGCCAGGGGATTTTTAAGGATGCCCTGCATGACCGCTCCGGCGATGGCCAGGCCGATTCCTCCCACTATCCCCATAAGGATTCTATGCAGCCTCAGTCCCCAGACGATGGTATCTGAGAACCAGGTGGTCTGGAAATACTGGGGAAAGAACTTTGCCAGGATAGTGGAGTAGACATCCATCACGCTGATATCCGCCGATCCCCGGGTGGCAGCATAGCCCGCCAGCAATACAATGCCTAAGACAAGAGCAGCGAGAAAGAGCATCTTCCTTCCGATGAACTTCTGGTACTCCGCCCTCAGCTCCTGAGCAGCAGTCGTCCTGGGCTGAGTCTTCTGGCCCGCGCCCAGCCTCTCTTTCATTTGTGATTCGGACATCAGCCTCATGCCTCAGAATAAGAGATGAAGGCTCTATTTATAGCATCAACCCTGGATTCCGGGAGCAAACCATAGCCGTTCAGATGTGATTGGCCAAAATCATTGCCCTTGATGATCGTTGCCGGCGGAAAATCTCTATCGGGCTCATTCTTTCTGCTGGGCAGCCCCACAGCAGGGCTGATCTCATCGTGGTTTGCGCCTTCAGGGGCAGCCTTACTCTCTCCTGATTCGATCATCGATATCATCTTGCTGGTTTATACCAATATTAATAAGTCTTTTGGTAATTGTATTACTATATCACAATTGTTCTCCCAGTTCATCCGCTGAAGGCATCAAATATCACTGCAAATTATTAGTATGCTAGAAATTCTCTAAATAGCAGAAAGCTCTTTTCTATATGTGCATTCATCGATATCATCTCATCAGACTGGAATTTGAGCCGAAAATCCTTGGTCCCTGACAAGCGCATTGCATATCACATAGAAGAATTCATATAAGAAATCAGATCTAATTCGAGATTCGCGCATAGTATAAGACTAAATTTAGATCTATATGTAACAATTAATTAAAAAATTATTTGAAATTTCTTACTTTTTAATATGACATAAGCCTTATATACGTCAGAGATACGCTAAATAAAAAAGGCGATTACATGCACCATTTGAAGAGAAGGACCATACCATTTACATCCATAGTAGGGCAGGACGACATGAGATTTGCCCTGATTCTGAATGCCATCAATCCCCGCATCGGCGGCGTCCTGATCCGGGGTGACAAGGGAACTGCCAAATCCACAGCAGTAAGGTCCTTGGCAGATCTGTTGGAGACCATTCAGGTGGCATCTGACTGCCCATTCAACTGCAATCCGGAGAATCCAGAGGATATGTGCGACCTGTGCTACCAGAAGAGCCAATCAAATCAGATCACAGCAGTAGAGAAAAAGACCCCTGTAGTCGATCTGCCGCTGGGAGCAACCGAAGATCGGGTGGTAGGATCGCTGAACGTGGAACGGGCCATAAAAGAAGGAATAAAAGCGCTGGAGCCCGGCATTCTCGCAGCCGCTAATCGCGGCATCCTCTACATTGACGAGGTTAATCTTCTGGACGATCATGTGGCAGATGTGCTGCTGGATGCTGCGGCCATGGGCGTCAACATTGTGGAACGGGAGGGCGTATCCGTTGCTCATCCATCCAAATTCATCCTGGTGGGGACGATGAATCCTGAGGAGGGAGAGATCCGGCCCCAGCTTCTGGACCGATTCGGCTTACAGGTGAGCGTTGCTGGAATTGAGGACGTGGAGCAGAGAATGCAGATCGCCAAGATCGCAGAAGCTTTTGACCTTGATCCAAAGGGATTTGCCAAAGAATGGCAACAAGAACAGGTGGATATGAAACAGAAGATATCCAGGGCTCGCCAGCTTCTCAGTCAGGTGAGCATGAGCGATGACTTCCTCCGTTTAATCGCTTCCACCTGCATCGATCTTGGAGTCAAGACACACCGAGCGGAGATAGTCATCACCAGAACCGCCAAGACCATCGCCGCCTTCGATGGCAGGACCGAAGTCAACCAGGAGGATGTCAAGAAAGCCATGGAGCTAGCCCTGGCCCATAGGATGAGGAGCAGGCCATTTGAGCCGCCCACACTGAACAAGGAACGGCTGGAGAAGTCCATGTCTCAGAAGCAGCATGAACACCAGCATCAGGATCAAAAGCCCGAGCAGCAGAAGAAGAATGAGCAACAACCACAGGAGCCGTCGGAACAAAAGGACACGGATCAAAAACAGGCCGCTAAGCCCCAAGAGAGGATATTCGAGATCGGCACGCCTATCGATGTGCGTGCCATAACGATGCCCCGCAAGAGGGACCGAATCGCCCGCCGCAAGACCAGCGGCAGGAGGATGAATACACTGGCTCTGCGCAACCGCGGCCGGTATCTGCGCCAGAAAATGCCCCAGGAAGGAAAAGATATTGCCATTGATGCCACCATTCGTGCCGCTGCCCCCTATCAAAGGATCAGATCCGGCCCCAACGCCATCATCGTGAAGGGCGAGGATATACGGGAGAAGGAGAGAGTGGGCAAGACCTCCGCCGTAGTCCTCTTCGTGGTAGATGCCAGCGGATCCATGGGGGCCAATCAGAGGATGGAGAGCGCCAAGGGTGCAGTTCTCTCCCTCTTAATGGACTCCTACCAGAAGAGAGACAAGATCGGCATGATAGCCTTCAAAGGAAAGGAAGCCGAGATCATACTTCCCCCCTGCACCAGCGTGGATCTGGCCCTTGGCCGCTTGCGAGAGCTTCCCACCGGGGGCAAGACACCTCTATCCGCCGGCCTCTCCCGCGGATTGCAGCTCTTGCAGGGAGAACTGAGAAAGGATGAGGAGAGCAAACTGATGATGGTTCTCATATCCGATGGCAGGGCTAATGAGGGAATGGGTGGAAAGATCAAAGACGAGCTGATGGCGATCTCAGAACGGATAAAGCACCTGGGAATCCATACCATCGTCATCGACAGTGAGGTCGTAGACAGCTCCTTCCTGGATATGCGTTTAGGCTATTGCCATCAGATCGCGGATCAGTGTCAGGGAAAGTACTATCCCCTATCCAGCTTAACCCCGGAGTCCCTTCTCAGGATCGTAGATGAAGAGCAGAAGCTTCTGTTCGATGACGCGACCATAAATGAATATGCTGCAACATAATGCTATTATAGAGATGATGATAGAAATAAAGAATTAATAAATATAATTAACATATATAATTAATATATGCGGTTAATATAATTCAGATAGATATGAGCAGTATGATCGAGATATCGGGCCTGAAGAAGGAGTACTCGAGGAAGAAGGTAGTAGATAACTTGAATCTTGAGGTCGGACAGGGAGAACTCTTCGGCTTCTTGGGGCCAAATGGAGCTGGCAAGACCACCACCATTCGCATCCTTACCACCCTCACCAAGCCCTCGTCCGGACGGATTCGGATCAACGGCATCGATGTGGCAAAGGACCCGTCCAGGGTGAAGTCGGAGTTTGGCGTGGTTCAGCAGCACTTGAGCCTGAACCGGGACCTGACCATCGGCGAGAACCTGGAGCTTCATGCCCGGCTGCACCACCTCCAATCCAGGGAACGAAAGGAGAGGATCGCGGAACTGCTCGATTATGTGGGGCTGTCCGATCACTCCGATCAGCTCATCGATAGCGTCTCTGGGGGAATGAAGAGGAGGGCCATGATAGCCCGGGCGCTCATCCACAGGCCCAAGCTCCTCTTCCTGGATGAGCCGACGGTGGGATTGGACGCTCAAACCAGACGCCGGGTCTGGGATCTCATCCGCAGGATGAACCTGGAAGGCACGACGGTCTTCTTGACCACCCACTATATCGAAGAGGCCGAGGCCTTGTGTCAGCGGGTTGGAATTCTTCATCACGGCAGGCTCATAGCTCTGGGAAGCCCTCTGGAGCTGCGGCAAAGGCTGGGAATGGTGGCCGTAGAGATGCAGGGGGAGGCGTGCGGCACAACTTACCGCTACTTTCCGGATCGATCAAGTGCCTCCCGGTTTATTCAGGATCTTCCAGGCTCGGAGAGAGTGGTCATGCGAGAGTCCAACCTGGAGGATGTGTTCATCGAGCTGACCGGTGAGAAGGTGATGGGAGACTAGCATGATCGATGCCTTCAGCATACTCTGGTCGGACCTGACAGCACTCAAGCGGCGCTGGCCTCGCTATCTTCTCACCACCCTGATGAGCCCGCTTCTCTATCTGATGGCCTTTGGCTGGGGCCTGGGTCGCGGGATAGATATGAACGGAACCAGCTATCTTGATTTCGTGATACCGGGAATCATCGCTCTGACCGCCATGACCACCAGCTTCAATGGAGCCGGCACCAGGCTCAATGTCGATCGCCTCTATTTCAAGAGCTTTGATGAATGCCTCATGGCCCCGGTGGAACTGCCCTCCATTCTCTTGGGAAAAGCGCTGATTGGGGTGGTGAGGGGTATACTGAGCTCGGTAGCATTCTTGCTCGTAGCCTTTCTCATCGCCAGGCATATCCATATCACTCTGCCCTTTGTATTAGGATTGCTGCTTAGCTGCCTGACCTTTGCCTTTCTGGGTGTTCTGGCTGCCCTGCTGGCCCGATCTCATGAGGATATGGCCACATTTGGCAGCCTGATTCTCATGCCGATGACATTTCTGGGTGGAACCTTCTTCTCCGTCTCCCAGGTTCCCTTCTGGCTGAAGATGGCGCTGTACGCCCTTCCTCTCACCCACTCCAGCCTGTTTCTGAGGGCGGCTGCATTGGACCAGCCTCTTCCCTGGTCATCTTTTCTGGTTCTTTTCCTCTTCTTTCTGTTATTCTTGGGCGGAGGGATGATGGCCCTCAGGAGGATGAGCGTTTAGCAGAGCTATGGAAAGATTTATATCTACAATAGTTCAGGCAAATTATTGTGATGAGTTATGAATATTTTTAGAATAGGTAACAGTAATAGACCCCTTGAACAGTCAATATTATGGCGCAGCTGCTTCACCCTGATCGCCCTTTCTCTTCTCTGCCCAGCAGCGTCTGCCGATGAGGGCGGACAGGATCTGTTAAGCGTATTCGGCAATGCCGATATGAACGACAGGATCGACGAGGCAGATGCCATCTATGTCCAGGCGGTAATCGACGGGATGAGCAAGGCCACAAAGCTTTCCGATGCTAACATCGACGGCAGAATCGATTCCCAGGACATCGAGCGGATAAATGAGATCATCAGAGGAGAGGAAACGGAGCTTGCAGTCTCCGACTCCATCGGCAGGAATGTCACTGTATCCCCGCCGGTGAAATCCATAATCGCTCTGGGCACCTATAGGAATGAGGCCGCCAAGATCCTCAAGGCACAGGATATGATGGTAGGGGTATCCTCAGACATCAAAGAAGGGTACTACTATCAGGATCTGGCAGATAAGCCGGCAGTAGGAACATGGTCTGCCCCCGATAGCGAGGCCATTGTCAAATTGAAACCGGATATAGTGATCACCTCCGCCAACCTGGATCGGGCCAGCTTGCTGGAGGAGAGTCTCAGGCCCGCTGGCATAGCAGTTATCGGTCTTGATCTCTACCGGGAGGATATCATGCGCTCGGAGATGAGGACTCTGGGATTCATCCTGGATAAGAACGAGGAGGCAGACGAATACCTGCAGTGGCGTGGCAGCTATGATCAGGCGATCCATGATTATGTGGCAGGCCTCAATGAAAAGGATAAGCCCCGTCTGTTCATGGAATGGGGAACAAGAAACAGCATCGCTGAGATCTCCAGTTACGGCAGAGGCTCAAGCGGCGATGCAATGTGCTGCTCCACTGGAGGACGGAACATTGCAGGCGATCTCGATGAGTACCCCAAGCTGGACAGCGAATGGATCCTCAAGGAGAACCCGGATGTCATAATCAAGCTTCTGGCACCGGGAGGCGGAAAAGCGGGCTGGAACAGCACAAAAGAAGCTGATCAGATCCTGAATGGCTATTTAGAGGAACGTCCGGGATGGAGCAATCTGGATGCGGCGAAGAACAACAGGGTCCATCTGCTGAGCACTGAGATCGCCTGGGGACCTGACGGCATCGTGGGCCTCGCCTATTGCGCAGCGTGGCCGCACCCCGAGATGAATATAGATCCCGAGAAGATCTATCGGGAATACCTGGAGCAATTCCTGGAAGTGGAATATCCCGAGGGAGCGGTGCTGGGGTATCCTGCAGCAGCATGAGAGGCTCCTCAAAGCTTCTCCAGTAATCCAGCTAGCTCACTTGGTTCATCCTGATGTTGCCCCCAGTGCGAAAAAGAAGGCGGTGATGTAAAGCAGAGGAGCGGCCACCTTCGCCAGCAGATAATTGGGAAGGCTCCTATGCAAGGCTGCCAGATCGGCCCATAGGATAGCATAAGCCCCCTCTGCCCCCTTGCAGGAATCAAGCTCACCAGAAGTCCGTTCATCGTTATGCTTGGCCCCGGTTCAATCTCCCAGAACCTTGCTCATCCTCTTCTTCCAGGCAAGAACCTCATCGGCATTGAAGACATCGATCGATCCACCCTGGATCTCGCCCTCCACGTCTCCCATTCTCTCCTCTATCCAGCCCTCGATCTCCAGGTAAAGGTTCTTGAGGGCATCTAAAACCTCAGGATCTGCCTTCCACAGGCCTCTCTGCTCGGCCTCCAACAGCCTCCTGCTCATCTCTTCCATCGCCCAGGGATTGTTCTCCTGGAAGAACTTGCGGTTCTCCTCGTCCATGACGAAGGTCCGGGCAATGTCGTCGAATATCCAGTCATCCACCTCTTGTGTCGTCGCCTCCCAGCCGTAGACCCGGCCTACGCGTTTGGAGATGTCCCCTGCTCCCTTATAGCCGTGCCTTTTCATCCCCGCGATCCACTTGGGATTGAGCAGTTTGGTGCGAACGACCCGCCTGACCTCATCGCTCAGGGTGCGAACCTCCACCCGATCGGCATCTCTGGTATCACCATAGTAGGCCTCAACATGGTGCCCCGAGACCTCCCGGGCGGCCGCAGTCATACCTCCCTGGTTTCCAAAGTAACAGCAGCAGCCGAACAGATCCTTCTCATCCGTGGTGGTCTTGTTGAAGGTGACGTCCACGCTCTTCAGCTGCTTGATCAAACCATCCTGGGATTCCTCGCCGAAGACGCCCTTGCCGTAAGCGTAACCATTCCAGTAGATGAACACGTCCGAAAGATCCTTATCCGCTTTCCAGGCGCTGGCATAGACTGCCAGGTTCACTCCATTGCCATAGGTTCCTGGGCGGCTGGCGAAGATGCGATGATGAGATCCGTTCTCCAGGTCATGCTTATGCAGAAAGTTCATATCTTGTGGCTCGTCCAGTGCTGCGACCTCACAGATGGCCTGGTCCATGATCTCAATGCAGTTGTAAAAGCAGTCTCGGGTGATGCCTGAGACCCTCACGGTCAGGTCTATCCTGGGCCGGCCCAGTTCCTCGAGAGGTATCACTTCATAGCCCTTCAGCTTCCCCCCCTTCCAGACCGGCATGACGCCGATGAGATGGAACATCTGGGCCATCTGCTCCCCATCGGCATACATCACATCTCCTGCCATCCAGAACATCCCCACGTTCTCAGGAAGCCGTCCCTGCTCTTTTTCGTACTTTTCCAGCAGGCTGTCGGCCAGTCTTCGTCCTACCATCCAGGCGGCCTCGGTGGGAACTGCCGAGGGGTCCAGGGAGAAGAAGTTCCTTCCCGTGGGCAAGATCTCGATCTTTCCCTTGCTCATCAGCCCCGATGGTCCTGGCTCGATGAATCCTGCGGAAAAGCCCCTCAATAGGCTTTCCATCTCCCTGGACTCCTCGATCCTCCAGCTGAGCTCTTCTATTCGATCTCGCAAGAGGTCTAAGGCCGGGCTTTCCTTTCCAATAGAGCGCTCCTCCAGCAGTCTCGATATACTGCTCTTTTCCTGGCCTTCGATCTTGCCTGTCCTGTCGGCTATGATTGCCCGGACCAGGTCCCCACCCAGTCCGTCCAACTCTCTAAGATCCTCGATATTGGCCGTGACCTCCCGTCCCAGCAGGAGGGCAGCAGCTCCTCTCACCTCAGCCCGGAGAATGGCCCGGATCATCTCCTCTCTTCTCTTGCCCGCGGGAAGCTCTCCAAATATATGCATACCGTCGGGGATCTGGGTATTGTAGAGCTGGGAGATCTTATCGTGTGCTCTCTCCAGGATCTCTTCGAAGCTCGCGCCGGTGGCGATGAGCCTCTTCAGATTGATCTCGCCTGCCAGGTTGCTCTTCTCCAGCAGATTTAGGATGATATGCTCGAGGGCATGGGCTCTTCCGCCCTCCGAGAGGACCGCCCGTCTGTACTCGGAGATCCTGTCCTCCAGCTCTTTAAGCTCTCCATAGAGTTCGGAGTCAGTCATCACCACCTGCATGTGGTCGACTAAAGTGGCATAGCTCCTTCTCTTGGCTATGGTCCCTTCCGGGGGGTTGTCCGAGTTGTAGATGTAAAGGTGCGGCATATCGCCGATCGCGATATCGGGATAGCAGTCGGCGGAGAGGCCCACCGACTTTCCGGGCAGAAACTCCAGGTTGCCATGGGTTCCTACATGCACAATCAGGTCTGCGCCAAAGCAGCTCTCGATATAGCGGTAGGTGGCCAGATACTGATGAGTGGGCGGCACCTGGGGATCGTGCAATATCTTGCAGACCTGGCCATCGCAGCGAGACCCGGCGCACCCCCTCTTGGGCTGGGTGCAGACCAGGGCATTTCCGTATTCCACCCCAGTGATAACGATCTTCCCCTGATAGAGCATGGCAGCGGGAATTCCGTCCTTCTCCTCCCCTGGCGGCCTTCCCCAGGCCTCGATCATCTGATCCCGGACGACGGGGGATAGCAGGTCGAACCATTGCCGGTATTCCTCTTCGCTCAAGAGGGCGAGGGCTCCTCCTCGCTTGATGATCTCCTCGATCGAGGTCCAGCGAAACTCCGATATCGCCTTTCTGGCCATGATGGTCTCAATCAGCTCCTTTCCCGTCTTGGGTGGGCTCTGCAGCGAGTATCCGGCCTGGACCATCCGGTCCATGATGCGAGCAACGCTCTCCAGGGTATCGATATGCGCTCCGCCACCAACTGAAGCCTCCACTGAAGCACAGGGATTGTTGTGCAGGATGAAAGCCACCCGGCGCTCGGATACCGGCTTGTTCTTCAGGGCGACCCATTTTTTGACCCTTCTCGCGAGCTTTGAAACCCTCTCCGGGATGGGCACATGCTTCTCTATCTGTGCCCCGTCCATCTCAGAGCGGCTCGTCGCTCCTATCATCAGAGGCTCTATCACTCCTTCAAACTCCGGCATGGCCACAGACCAGCCCACCTCGCTGCTGGACAGGCCGTGCACATCATCCTTCCATTCCTCCTCTGTCTTATGATAGACGACCGCAGGATGGAATATGGGCACATTCAGGGCTTTCATGGTCTGGAGTGCCTCATCGCTGTTTCTGGAGCGGAAGATGGGCTGGAGGTTGACTATAGCCTCCACTCTTCCTGAGAAGAACCTCTTGGCCACCTCTACGCTGGACCAGGCGCCCAGATCGGAATCTCCCATGCCGAAACAGAATGCAGGGAGGACGTCGAACTCCTTTTCCAGCTCCAGTATGGCGGCATCTACGACCTTCAGATCCTCGTTTGCCCAGGAGGTGCGGGAGAAGATCAGGCCCACCCACGATCGTTCCTTGCCCTGATACCATTCCAGGTACTCATCAACGGTTGCGAAGGCCGTCTCAGATCGGGGATGATAGAGCCCCTGCCAGAGGATCTCCTCTGGCGGTTCGAGCTGGAAGCTCGTCTTCAGGGCCTGGTTGCAGGCATACTTGAGCAGGTTCTTGAAGTTCTTCCGCCCGCCGAACAGGGCATAGCGGTTGACGGTCAGGGTAGTATCCATCGGGACATTGGCCACTGTCCAGAGCGATGGGTCCCGGCCAAAGGAGATCACTGGCGTGCTGGGGCTGAGGGAGGGAATGATCTCATCCCAGCAGGGGTCGTTCGATGGATGGATCAGGACCATCTGAGCGCTTTTCAGTGATTTCAGGCATTTCTCCAGTTGGACGGGATCGTCAAGCTGGGTATAGGACCAGGCCTCCAGGTTAAAGGAGAGCTCTCTGGCCCCCTGCATCAGGTGGGGCAGCTCACTGCTCCAGGTTATAGAGACTAACTTCATTCGATTACCTGCCGATTGAGGGATTGCAATTTGGTGTGATGTATTCTGTTTTTCTTGTATTCTATTAATAACTATTTCGGATCAAATAACATAAAAACCCATCTAAAAAAGAATAAGGATGCCTCACAGGCATCTTGTTGCGATCAATCCTCAATCTCCGGATAGACCATCGTCCTTCCCTCGGGATACTCAAGGCCCAGACGCTCTAAATATTCGCGGTATACCTCCTCCGGATTGAGATCCACGTCGGGGTGGAGCACCTTCGCCAGATAGGTCGCGCCCACCACCTGGTCCAGGCCGTTCATGATATCCCAATCTATGAAATAGATCCGGTCGGACTTTGCGGCTGAGGTTCCGCTTGCTCCTGATCTGTCCAGAAGCTCATTCTTCGCAGCCTGCAGTTTTGAGGCCTCCTGTGAGGGAGCAGACTCCCAGCCGATCTCGGTATGTCCTGCTGGTTGGGTCTGTCTCACGATGATTATCTCAGGATTTTCTGTTACCACCCATTCCCAGTCCACCTTTGGATAGCTCTCTTCCAGGGCGCTGGCGATGTTGTAGCCCTTTGCCACTTTCAGCACCTGGTCAAATGCAGACCCCGGGCCCAGAGTGGAAATGTCGCCGCCACTGGAGCTCCACTCCACATATGCCTCGGGCAAGTTCATCCCGTCCACTGCATCCTTGACGGAGTTGATCTTTTCATCATACCAGCTAATGTAATCGGAAGATTGCTCCTCCTTGCCCAGGATCTGGCCTAAAACCTCGATCTCGCGGGTCATGTTCTGCGGCTTGGTGAACTCCAGCGCTACCGCCTTGATGTTCTCGAAGGGCAGAAGTCCCTCCTCCAGGCCGTATATGCCGTAGCTCTTGTCTGGATAGCTATAGCCAATGACCACGATATCTGGCACAATGGCATCCTCTCCATCGCTGGCGATCGCGCCGATCATCTCATAGTCCAGAGCATTCCATTTCCCTACACTCTGCTTTCCCTTGAGATCGGGGAAGTAGTAGCCCTTATTCTTCACTGTATCTGAGATTCCTACCACCTTATCTGCCGCTCCCAGCATCACAACTGCCTCGGCAGCATCCGAGCTGGTGACGATCACCCTCTCAATAGGCTGGTTGAAGGTGACCTCTCTTCCTGCAGAGTCGGTGATGGTCAGGGGATATTCAGCTGCCCATGCCGATGCCATCAGCATAGATGCTATCAGGCAAAGGGCCATAGGCGCGGAAAACAGTCGTATTTGCATATCAATTCCTCATATGAACTGTGGTTATTAAGACTAGGCGAAGTATAAATCGTTTTTGTTAATAATTATGTGCTTGCACATCCGAAAAAAAGCATGAAGATCATGCGGCCAGCCCAACGTTTGCACTAAGCCAGTATGCTGCCTCTCAAGCACCCGCCTGAATATCTCTCCCCTCGCGGCCAAGTTGCTGGCGAGGTCCGTCCTCTCAAAAGCTGGCAGGTTTAAATTAAGCATGCAGCCGCCAGCTCGTCCGGGGCCATTGTCATACTCCAACCGGCATCATTCGGGGATCAGAGACGATGAGATCGAGGCATGGGATATTGAGGACGCCGGGTTTGGCCGGACCCTTAACCATGGTAATAATTCAATCAAAAAGTTTATTACTTAATAAGATCTATATCCCTATTAATCACAGACAAAGGATAGAGGTGGTTGTGCAATGTGGAGTGATAAAAACGATTCGTCGGTTAGCAAAGTGGTGATCTCGGATGCGGCGGTGCCTTTTGTCGCCCGGGGGGGACGCTTATTCCCCGGGCAAGTGATCGCAACGGATCCGGGAATCGAGAATGGCGAAGATGTTCTGATTGTGGACAGGAAGGAAAGGCCGGTCAGGATGCTTAAAATCTACACCGGTCAGTGAAGTGCGGAGGTGATGATAGCAGAAAGCAGCATGTGTATGCAGGAATTAATAGCCCTCTAGTTTAGATGCCATTATGGATGCCTGGCCGCAATGGGTTTAGGAAGAGTGAGGACATCTTGCGGCCAGGGTGTCCTCTTCTGGGGTATTTTCTATGGATCTTCCAGTATTGTTGCGCCCTTATCGATGATCGCGGATTTGGTTCTCTTCTCTCATTTCAGCTCTGCCGGTCCATCAGAGCCATCAAGCGGGGCGGTCCTGTACTTGAGCAGCTCTCCGCCAATCAGCATGGCCAATCCGGCGCAGAGCAGTATCATGCTTACCAGCAGAAGGTCAAATGATAGCTGTGCCTCTATTCCCGCAATGGATGCCAACTGAGGTGCCAGGATCATGGAGAATCCGGCCAGGGTTAAGAAGAGTCCATTGATTATTCTGCGCTCAGCTCTCACATATCTGTCCTCCTTCTTCTCGATCCCCCTCTCCAGCATGAACATCTGCTTCTTGTGAATCAGATAATAGACCAGGGCCAGGAAGGGCACTCCCTCCACTACCAAAAGCATGATGGCAGTATCCATCAATTATCTCATCCTCTCGATGGCTTTATCTCAACCTCTCGTAGATAATACTTTCGTTATGAGGAATAAAATATCCGATTTAAAATCTATTCAATAGACTAATATTAACATGAATCTTAATTTTTTGCTTACCAAATGATATTTAAAGCATCATGGCGCATTTGATATACATGAGGTGTAGTCCATTGCCTGGGAGAAGAGATACAACATTTGCTTTTATTCTCACCGCCCTTTTCGGGGCTAGCATTCTGCTTTCAATCATCATTCCCACCCAGATATGCCTTGCCAGCGGGGAGGAGACGAATCTCTCAACTGATGCTGCACCATCGAACTTGACGGAAGGGAATACATCGGCAAAAGAAGGAATCCCAGTACACGTCTATATCACGAACAATGACAATGAGAAGCTTGATGTCTCCCTGTTTATAGATTCGGAATTGATAGACCGCAAGTCGATCTCCTCAGGAGCGGATCAAAAGATAGACAGCTACCCTCTGGAGAAGGGGAGTCATACTTTCAAGATAAGCTGGTGGGATGAGGACGTGAAGAGTTCCTTTGAGGTGGAGGAGACAAAGGATATCACGGCCGAGACATCGGTAAACCTTTACACCACCCTCAATGAGGAGCCTGAGGAGTTTGAAATAACAGTTAATCTGGTCAATGAGAACTCCCGGGAGCTGGAGGCATTTCTCTATGCAGACGGCAGCTTCGAGAAGAGCAAAAAGGTGGGAAAGGAGAGCAGTGCTGAGCTGGGGAAGATAAAGCTCAAAGAGGGCATTCACAATCTATCGGTCAGATGGCAGGATGATGATACCAGAATAGAGTATGAAAAGACGAAAAAGCTAATGGTAAAGCGCGATGAGGTGGTCATATTCTATGCCCCCAAAGGGGTATCCTTTGAGGCTAAGAATGCCTCCTCTGGAGCAGAGTATCGCTCCTCTGAGGATAGCGATGAAAAAGCGAGCACAAAGGATGAGCAGATCGATAAAGAGGATCCCGTTGACAAGCCGGATGATGGCAGCGAGAATGCTTCAAAGACCGATCGTGCATCTGCAGAGGTCGATGATGAGAAGAAGGGAGCAAAGGGCGATGCTATTGAGATGAAAGATGATGCTTCAAGCCGGTATGGGAGTGAATCGAGTGCCAGCACAGATAACTCTCTGCAGGATAGCTCGAGGGGAAAAAGCTCCCCAGCAAAGAATGCCAACTCCATGATCGGAGGCTCATTGGAGGACGGAAATCGACTGTACATCTATGCGGCATTGATCATGCTGACGATCTATCTTCTCTTAAGGCATTGAGATGATCAGAGCCTTTTTGATCCTGATCTTGGCAGTCTCCACCGCTCAGGCAACAGTCTGGGGCCAGGGGGTCTCCGGCGAGCTTCACTGGAAAGAGCAATTGACATTGGAGGACTACACCCTGACCCTGGCCGACTTCTCCCTGGAGGAGAAGCTCATGGTCTTGGTGGAGCTGCAGGAGGATGAACGCCCCATTGCCCGCCGGGCTCTTCATGCTGGCGAGTGGTTCGTCATAAACGATTCCTTGAGGATCAGCGCCCTGAAGATCGTAGAGGGAGCGGACAAGGATGAGCCTTATGCCATTGTGAGAATGCAGCTTCCCAGCGCCCCGGAGATATCTCTGATTTTGAGCTTCGATAAAGATATCTACCGGGGCGGGGAGGACATCAAAATCCTGCTGTCCGTGGAGAATCGAGGCGCTGTTGATGCAGAAGACCTGAAGATAACCGTGGATTCCAGTCCGCCTATATTCAGCAGGAGGTTCAACATATCAAGCCTCCAAGCGGGATCGGCCTGGGATGAACAGAAAAAGACGGCCCAAACCGATCCCATCAGGATCGATCTGGTGGCTCCATATCTGCTCGAAGCGGGAGATCTGCAGGTCAGAGTCCGCGCTCAATACACCGATCCGGATGGAAATTCCCACCAGTCATGGGGCGGCGGCAAAGCGCATATATCCGGCCCTCTCCGGCTCTATAAGAGGGTTGAAGAGACCCAGGAGTTATCTGAAAGCTACTATGTGATCGATTCCCTCAGCAACTATGGAAACAGGACATTTTCCGTGGATCTGTCCGACTCCACAGGAAAGGAATTTCACAGCAATGACACCCTCCAGTGGAAGATCGTCCTTGAGCCGGGTCAGACGAAGACGGTCAGCTATTGTATCAAGCCCATAGAGCCAGCCATGGGCATCTCTCTTCCTGATGCCGTAGCCTCGTTCCGCATGGGGAAGAGGATTTACACCATCCGCTCCAACAGGCCGGTGGTAGATGTTACCGGACCCTTGATCGATGCCAAGAGAAGCATCAGCCCCAAGAGGGTAAAGGCAGGCGAAGAGGTGATGATATCTTTGGAGCTGGAGAATCGAGGCAACAGAAAAGCGGTGCTGACGATGGCGGAGATGGTTCCCCAGGGAGCAGAGCTGATCTCGGGAGAGCTGAATGAATCCTTCATGCTCTCCCCAGGCGAGAAGGCCGCCCGGAAGATTCGGCTGCGGGTGATGGATCCGGATGGAATCAGCATTCCCTCCTCCATGGTGAGATATCGGGATGTTCGGGGGAATGATTATAGCACCAGAACTTCTGCCCTCCGGGTTACAGTGCAGGAAGAGGAGGTGAGCAGCCCGTCCGATCCTTCCCGGAATGATACCGGCGGAAGTGGAATGTCCAAAGTGAGCGATCTGGGAGATGGCCAGGCAGATTATCCATCGCCTGATCGCGAGAACCGGGATGATGAACGGCTAATTCCAGGGAGCATTGATCATCGAGTGGTTGAGAGCGGATCCGGCCTGGGGCATAGGTTATCGATTTTATTGATACTGATCATATTGTTGCTCTCAGTGGCTCTGGGTCGATACCTTTGAGCTGGTCACAAATTCTCTCTCCTGTGGCATCTGATGCCCTGCTGTATCTCGTCTGCTGCACAATATCCGTTATCCTTCCCTCATTCATAACGGCAATGCGATCGCTCATATGTCTTACCACCTCCGTATCATGGGAAATGAAGAGCATTGTCAGGCCGAACTTTCTTTTCAGATCCATCATAAGCCTCAATATCTGGGCCTGAACAGAGACATCCAGCGAGGCGGTTGGCTCATCTGCGACGATGAACTCCGGATTTATCGCCAGGATTCTGGCCAGGACTACTCTCTGGTTCTGCCCGCCGCTGAGCTGATGAGGAAAGCGGTTGATATGCTCTGGATTCAGGCCCACGACATCTACAAGCTCTAAAACCCGATCTCTGATCTCAATTTTGGTCATATTTCCCTGCAGCTTTAGCCGGAAGGGCTCAGCTATGCTCTCTCCGATGCGCATCCTGGGATTGAGAGATGACTCGGGATCCTGAAAGATCATCTGCATCCTGGGGCGAAGCTTTCTCATCTCTTTTCTATTCAGCCTGGTTATATCCCTACCATCAAAGATTATGCTGCCGGATGTGGGCTCGATGAGCCGCAGCAGCAGCCGTCCTACGGTGGTCTTGCCGCAGCCGCTCTCTCCCACCAGGCCAAGGGTCTCGCCCTGATCGATATGAAATGAAACGCCATCTACCGCTCTAGAGCATTGCTTGTTTATCAATCCAGAGGAATAATGCTTTCTCAGATCTCGAACCTCTATCAGCCGCATAAGAAACACCTCGATAAATGCCCGTTCTCCAGCCGCACCATCTGGGGATGCTCGCTCTTGCAGACCTCCATCGCATAGGGGCATCGGGGATGGAACCTGCAGCCAGAAGGAGGATCTATGAGGGACGGGCTGGATCCGGATATGGGATGCAATCCCCGGCTTGGCAGCGAGCGTATGAATCCCTGGGTATAAGGGTGCTGGGGATCGTTCAATATGGTCTCTGCCGCAGCCTCCTCCAAAATCTCACCTGCATACATGACTGCAATCCGGTCGCATATCTCACCAGCAGCAGCAAGATCATGGGTTATCATGAGCATCGATCGCCCGGAGGTCATGTCCCTTATCAGGTTGACGATCTCCGCTTTGGTGCGGGCATCAAGCCCTTTGGTGGGCTCATCGGCGATAACAAAAGAGGGATGGCTGGCCAGACCCATAGCGATCATCACCCTCTCCTTCATCCCTCCGGAGAGCTCATGAGGATACTGATCTGCCCTCCTCTCCGCCTCGGGAATCATGGCCGCTTCCAGCATCTGCACCGCTCTGGCTTTTGCCTCCTTTTTGCCCAGGCCCTTATGCAGACTGATCACCTCAGCGATCTGGTCCCTCACCTTTAAGACGGGATTGAGGGAGGTGGTGGGATTCTGCAGGATCATGGCGATCTCCCTACCTCGCAACTGCCTCATCTCCTCCTCTGTCAGACGGAGGAGGTCATGTCCATTGTAGATTATCTGGCCTTCCACCCCGGCCGAGGAAGGCAGCAGGCGAATGATGGACATGCCAAGCACAGTCTTGCCGCAGCCGGTCTCGCCGATCAGCCCCAATCTCTCGTTGTATTTTATTTGCAGGTCCACTGAATTCACCGCTTTGACCAGGCCGTCTGGTGAGGAGAAATGGGCCTTAAGATCAATTATGTCGAGCATAGCCATTGATAGACTAAGATGATTTCATCATAATAAAGATTGCTACACAATTAACATTTGTCACTCGTTATTAACAAAATATTAAATTTGGTGATTTTGCATCGCCACGGCAATTCTATTCGCTCTGTATGGCGTATAGATGAATATACCTTGCTCTTTGATGTTTAATACTCGTACCATAAAAGGGCCGAAAGTATTATATGCATATTAGAAGATAACAATATTTAATATCATGTTTGAAATAGTAGCATTTAAAGATAATATCTATCCAGAAAAAGAACTGGAAGGTGTTCAAATTGAAGAGAAATAAGCATCTAATAGCGTTGGCATTGTCGATCGTTTTTTTGCTGGCGGTCAGCGTCATCAATGCCAGCTCAGAGGAGACCGAATTTCCTTTGACAATAACAGATTCTGCGGGAAGGGTGGTGACCCTCCCCGAGCCCGTGCAGGGGATCATAGTTCTGAATACCGATGCAGCGGAAGCCGTATCTGCTCTAGGAGCCTCGGACCTGATTGTTGGATTGGCGGAGGGAATAAAAGAGGATTATGCATTTCAGGGACTGAAGGAAAGGCCATCGATTGGCACATGGAGCGATATAGACTTTGAGAAGATCGGAGAGATCGGCAGCAAGAGAAATGGCACAGGCATCATCGTCTTAGGATTTGTCTATCCTGGAAAGCCGAATGGAGTTGAGGCAGTTTCCAAGAACCTGGAGCCATTTAGCGGAATTGTCGCCCTGGGGCTGGACTTCTACAAAGAGGAGAACCTCAGCAGGGAGTTGAGGCTTTTAGGCTCGATACTTGGCCGGGAGGATCGAGCAGAAGAGCTAATCGACTGGCATGACCGGCATGTGGCAGAGGTTGAGCAGGGGGCAAAGAACCTGGACCGTCCAAGAGTCTTTATCGAGGGGAGCTCAAGGGGGCTTGGCGATATCACCACATTTGGAGGGAGTTCGGCCTCAGGAATGCTCCTGGAAAAGGCGGGAGGAACAAATGTGATGGAGGAGGATGAAGCCTATCCCAAGGTGGAATGGGAGTGGGTTGTCTCTCAGGATCCCGAGGTCATTATCAAGACTGACTACCTCAAATCTTCCGATGGCCTGCCGGGATGGAGCCTGACATCTTCTGGCGATGTCAAAGCTCTGGAGGAGATGAGAAACGATATATTAAGCCGTCCCGGAGCCCAGAATATATCGGCGGTGAAGAACGATCGTGTCTATGTCGTATCCGCCCAAACCCTATTCGGCCTGGATAATGTTGCCGGCCTGCAGCGCCTGGCAGAGATCCTCCATCCCGGGATCGCTCTCGAGCCAGAAGAGGCCTATGGGGAGTATCTTGATTTCATGAGACTGGAGGAGCAGAGCGATAGAATGTTCGTCTTTCCGGCTGTTGATTAGGAATCGAAGTTGATGAAAATGAAAAGATCATCTGAGTTTGTAATGCTGCTGATAGCGTTATGTGCCAGCTCATGCGCAATATGCTCTTCTTCGCTGGCTTTCAGCTATACCCTGAATATATTTGGCAACGCCAATATGGATGATGCCATCAATGAGTCTGATATCGCTTATCTGGAGGACGTGATGGCTGGCAGGAGCCCAGCAACGGAGCTATCTGATGCCAATCTCGATGGTATTGTGGATGGGAAGGATATCGAGCAGGTAGAGAGGCTGATTGATGAGACTGGAGAGCAGCTCACCCTCAAGGCCTACACCATATACGAAGAATTGATGAATATCACCATTCCCATGCCGGTGGAGAGTATTGCGGTCCTCAACCTGGCCTGTGCAGAGTCGGTCCGAGGCATAAATGCACAGGATATGGTCGTAGGCGTCGGCTCATCCCTGGTGGAGGGATCGAACCGGGATTTCTTCCCAGAGATGATCGACCTTCCCACGGTGGGAAAATGGAGCGAGCCGGATATCGAGGCCATCATCAGCCTCAATCCCGATGTCGTGATTGCTGATTTGAGGACACCAGATCCAGAGAAACTGGAAGACAAATTAGAAGGCACAGGCATTACAGTGGTTCGCATGGGCTTTACCTATCCCGACTACTCTTCGTCGGAGATCATGGCCCTGGGCTATATCCTGGACCGGAAAGATGATGCCCGAGAGCTGAACAGTTTCGCGGGAAAATACTCAGACCTCATCGAGGAACGGGTATCATCAATCGCTGAGAGTGAAAGGCCCCGGGTCTATCCCATATACTATACTTCGGCCGATCTGTGGAAGACGGGATCCAACGGCTCCATCGTGGATATGCTCTGCGGCCTTGCCGGGGGCGAGAATATCGCCCATGATCTGACCGGAGGAACGGGCGGGATGTATCCCACTGTGGACCCGGAATGGGTGGTAGGAGAGAATCCCCAGATAATCTTCACCTGGAGCTCTCCTGGAGGCTACAGCCTGGCCAATGACACTGCCATGAGAGAGCTATGGACAAAGATCGTCCAGGCTCCGGAGCTATCACGGGTGGATGCAGCAAAGGACGAGCGGGTGCATCTCATGACCACAGAGATCACCAGCCGGCCAAGGTGGTTTGTGGGCCTTTCATATCTGGCCAAGTGGTTTTATCCGGAGAAGTTCCTGGATTTGGATCCAGAGGCCATACACAAAGAATATCTGGAGAGGTTCCAGGGGCTAGAATATCAGGGGATCTTTGTATATCCATAGCCCCATGGGCGAATGATATCCCGAGAGAGATGGATGCATTCTCCTGGGAATCGCCCCCATGCCGCCTTTTTCAACTTCAATCCGGGAGCTTAATGCTCGACAGCTTTAAAGGATATTCGATTATTATTAGAGAATGGAAATGCTCCATCTATTAGCTGAATCACTGGTCGCCACCGCCAGCACCATGTCAATAGTATTCATAATGCTATTCCTAACTGGCCTGATGAATGAGCTGGGCTTATTCTACAAGATCTCTTATCTGGCAAAACCTTTGATATCGTTCTCCCATCTTCCTGCTGTCTCTGCATCCACATTTGTGGTGAGCCTGGGGTCGGCCCTGGCCGCGAACACAATGATCGCCCGGATGAAAGATGAGGGCAGTCTGACTGAGTGTCAGGCATTTTTCTGTGCCATCATGAACAGCGTTCCCGTCTACTTTCGAGAGCTGTTCACATATCATCTGGCCTTTGTTGTCCCGGTGCTGGGGCTGTTTGCAGGAGGGATTTATGCCATTGTTGCTCTATCCACCGGGATCATCAAGCTCTTTATAGTGGTGATCCTGGGGAGGGCCTATCTCCCTGAAGGCTCTGATGCTTCGAAAGATGCGGATATTCCCGAAAATAAAACGACCATCTTCCAGGCTGTTTTGAGATCCCTGAATGGACAGGGACGGCTGTTTTTGCGTATATCATCCCTGTTTTTCATAATGACCTTTCTCGTTTTATACCTGAGCGAGAAGGGAATCCTCCAGTCGATCAATGCCCTTCCCATCGCCCAGATCTTCAGAGTGCCGCCTGAGACCATAGTTCCTCTGACCATCTATGTGGCCAGCCCCAAGGCGGGCATCACCCTTTTGGGGCCGATGATCAGCAACGGCAGCATAAGCGAGATAAAGGCCCTGATAGTCCTGATGCTGGGCAGCATGTTCATGCTTCCCTTCTACTCCATCCGCTCGCTCATGCCCAATTATACCTCAGTCTTCGGAATGAGGTTGGGGTTGTCATTGGTGGTGATATCCACGGGGATCAGCGTGCTGGTCAGGCTGATGGTCTTGATCGTGTTGATGGTACTGGCTGGATAAAGAAGCATTCTCTGGGAAATTCCTCACGTTCGGTCTTCGCGATTCTGTTGAGAGATCGGCATCCTTGCTCTACAGGGCCGCTTTTATGAATGGCTGAGCTGATGGCTGCAATGATCATCCCGCCCTCTCCAGGGATTCTATCAGGGGGGTGATGGCACTCGGCAAATCTTTCTCAGAAGCTCAAAAGGGCCTTTGCTTATTGCTCTAAGTAAAATCTTGATATATATTAATCTTAATAAATCATACTTTTATCGACATACTTATAAGCAGATGGGTCAATTTCAGTTCAGACTTGGCAATTGAGGTGACGGGACTGTGAATAAAGCAATCTATGCATTGATCTCATTAGGATTATTGCTGATCCTCTCCGCAACCGCCCAAGAGTTCACCCTGGATATCTTCGGCAATGCGAATGGCGATGATCTGATCGATGAAGAGGATATAAGCTATCTGCAGGGCATCCTGGATGGCGAGAATGAAAAGACTGACCTCTCTGATGCCAATAATGATGGCAAGGTCGATGAAAATGACATTGATCAGATTGAGCAGATCATCCAGGGGACTGAATCCGAGATCTATTATATCGATGCCTTTGGCAATTCCAGCCGGGTCAAGCATCCCTTAGAGAGGATCGTTCTGGTATACGACAATACGGCAGAGATCATTCGCATCCTGGGTGCAGAAGAGCGGGTGGTCGGGGTGGATTCAGAGGGAAGCTCCGGTGCCATTGGAAAGTATCCCACCTACTTCCCCCAGTTCATCCAGACCGCTTCCATCGGCAACAGAAACGATTGCGATGTGGAGGCAATCCTGAAGCTCCATCCGGATGCAATAATCATCGGCACAAAGACCGGCTGCCCTTATCTTGAGGAGAAACTCATGGGGTCGGACATAGATGTGGTCTATCTGGAGACCTGGAGCAAAGGGACGCCATCTCTTTTCACCCTCGCTTATATGCTGGATGAGGTGGATAGAGCATTGGAGTATCAGGAATGGAAGGATGGATATCTGGATATGGTTGCTGAGAGGGTAGCTACTATTCCAGAGGGTGAGAGGGTGAAGGTCTTCGTTGACCGGCCGGGTAATACCACAGTCGTCCGGGGAAGCGGCTACTCTGAGGCGATAGAGCTTGCCGGGGGAATAAACATTGCTGCGGACCTGGCCGATAGCCTCCGGGTGGATGCTGGCATCTCCTCAAAGAACACCCTGCCCCCAGTGGAGACCGAATGGGTGCTGGAACAGAATCCGGATGCGATCATTGGACTGTCCTGGAATGGTGGCTATGAGGTCGATGATGAATCCGTTCTGAAGGAGCGCTATGATGAGATCATGGGAACAGCTGGATTCGGCGAGACCAATGCAGGAAAGAATGGCAGAATCTATGTGACCTATTTCATAAACACCCTGGGAGCAGGAGATCATATTGGCGTCCTGTACTTTGCCAAGTGGCTTTATCCCGACCTATTCGGGGACCTCGATCCGGAACAGGTGCATCAGGAATATATCGATCGGTTCCAGAATGTGGACTACGATCTAAAGGAGCATGGGGCATTCGTTTATCCTCCGATGAGTTAGATGCTACAAGAAGGCTCTTCCTGATTTAATGAGCGGAAAATGCAATAATTGAGTCCTCCCTGAACTCTGAGGCTTTGCATCTGCGGATCTGATCTTCCGCCTTCCATGTTCTCTGATTGGAGGACCAATCCAAAGCTCGGGGGGGGTAACATCATTTTTACTTTTCAATTTAATATATTATTACTAAATACTATTGATAAAGGAAAACTTATTAATAAACAAACCCTATAAACCCAATCAATCACATCAGTATGAGGAATGGAGCATATGCAAGAGAGAAATTTGTCATTGATGATTCAGGGCCATGAGATCTGGCTGGAGAGATCGAAGATCGAGAATGATGATGTTGAGCTGTCCCTTGTCTACGGCCACAATATGCGCCAGGATGGCGTGGCTGATATCAGCAGGTTTTTGCCATTTGTCTTTCTTCCCGATGGAATCCGGGGAGAGGCAGTTCTATCTGCGGGCGATGATCGCCATTCAATGAAGTTCAAGGCAGAGAATGCCGGCCATTACATCGCTTTCGTCGACATGGGCACGACCGTCTGGTCGCAGACCAAGGATGGCTACAACCAGGGTCCAAAATTCCAGTTCAAGGATGTGATCTATGCTGGAGCTTACAACCAGATGGCCAAGACCATAATCTCTGTGGGAAACGGCAGCGACTACATTGGCCGCCCATTGCACGGAATACTGGAGATAGTGCCAAAAGAGCCCTTCTGCCGCGCTGGGCAGGAGATCGAGCTCTCCGTCCTGTACGAAGAGAAGCCTCTAGCGTCTGCAGATATCAAAGCCGTCTCCAAGAAAGAAGGACGGGAGATTGGATCCGCCAGAACGGACGAGAATGGTGTGGCAAGGATTCCCATCGACGTGGACGGCGAATGCATGTTTTTAGTCAGGCATGCGGACGGGACGAAGAGAGTGAACGAGGAGTTCGACGAAACCGTATTTGTCAATACGCTGGTTCTGGAGTCCCGATGAAACGGATAATTTTCTCAGGAAAGGGTGGTGTGGGCAAGACCACCATCCTTTCCAATCTGGCCAGGCTGCTGGCTCGGGATGGCTACAGGGTGCTGGTCATAGACTGCGATCCGAGCATGAATCTGGCCATGTCCCTGGGCATTCCTCTCAGCGATGTCGTCTCTCTGGCAAAGGATAGCAGCCATCTTTGGGAAAGGCTCGGGCCGCAGGCAGAGGAGCAGGAGCATGGTGAGCACGGATTGGAGTGCACAGAGGAGGACCTCGATGAGTTCATTATCCCGGCAGCAGATGGTGTGAAGCTGATTGTGATGGGGACGATACCCTTCGGCGGCGCAGGCTGTCTGTGCGCACCCATATCTCTGGTCCGGCTGCTGGTGAACTACCTGGCATCCGGTCCGGAAGATCACGACTTCATCTTCGTGGACTCTCAGGCCGGGGTAGAGATCTTCGGCCGAGGACTGGCCTCGGAGTTCGACCTCTCCTTCGTCATCACTGAGCCCACCCCCAAGTCCCTGGAGGTGGCAAAGCACGGCCTGAAGCTGGCTGGAGATCTGGGGGTCAAGAGGCAGATAGTGGTGGTGAACAAGGTGGAGGTCGATGAGGACCTTCAGATGGCAAAAAGAGAGCTGGACGGAAATGCTCAGCAGATATTGTCTGTGGGCTATGACCGGGAGGTGGTGGAAGCGGACAAGAAAGGCGCATTGCTCCTCGATTATGCCCCGCATTCCTGCTCCCTGAAGGATATCATCAGAGTAGAGCAGTTCATGCTTTCGGAGGCATAAATGTGTGAATTCACGGTATATCTGTTGGGCGATAACCCAAAAGATCGTCAGATGATGGCGAAAGGCATTCTCGTCGCCAGGAGAAAGGAAGGAAAAGTGCTTTTAATGGATGCTTTCGGCAGCATTACACCGGTGGAGAATGCCACTATCGAGGAGGTGAATACCCTTTCTCAGGAGATGATACTGAAGAGGATGAATTAGAAATGATTAATATCCGGCATGGGGTGATGGCAATGGCGATCGAGATGAGCTTGTACGCCTCACTCATTTTACCTGGATTGCTTATGGATTGCTAAGTATTGCAAATATAGCCATAAATATTATTTGATTGCAATCGGTTGGAGTGTTTATTATGATTGATAAAGGATGTATGATGATCTCATTGTGTATCTTATTCTTCGCCGTGTCCCCGGCGGATGCCCTTGATGTGCGGCTGGATGTCTTTGGCAATGCCAATCTGGATGACATCATCGATGAAGAGGACATTGCATATGTGAAGGATATAATGAAGGGATCGGCAGAGACAACAGAGCTTGCAGATGCTAATTATGATCAGGAGGTCGATGAAGAGGATATCGCTCAGATCGAGAGGATAATCAATGGCACAGAGAGCAACCTCACCTTCATCGATATATTCGGAGATGCGGAGACGGTCAATAAGCCCATAAACCACGTGGCTGCACTGGGCTATATTGGTCCCCAGCTATTGCGTCTCATCGGCGCGGAGGATAGGATGCTGCCTGTGGTTGGACCTGATTATTCCAATTATCCAGTATTTTGGGGAGAGATAAGCCAATGGCATTCGGTAGGGAATACTCCGCCCGATGTTGACTTTGAGCATGTTCTCTCCCTTTCGCCAGATGCCGTTCAGACGAATCTGGAATTTTTGAACTATGCAAATGATGCAGGCAGAAAGATGAAAGAGGAGTTCCACAGGAATCTTCCTGGAATTCCATTGATCTGTCTTAATGCGCGCGAGCCGGAGCATACATCTGCAACTGTCCTGATCTATGGATATATCTTTGATGAAGAAGAGAAGGCAAGAGATTTTGCCGCCTGGCATCAAGAGACTTACAATAGGATAAAGAGGATATCCGATCAGATCCCTGAAGAGGATAAGCCTGAGGTCCTCTTCAACTCCCATGAGTTGGGCACAAAATACACTGCAGGAGGCAGCAGATATGATCAATCGCTCAAGCTGGCCGGGGCAAGAAACCTGATAGACAAAATAGTGAAGGAAGATAGTCCCTTTTACGGGAAGACCAGCGTCGATGTGGAGCCTGAATGGGTGATGGAGCAGAATCCAGAGTATATATTCACATCTTATTTGAATCCAAATAGCAATGCAGGCTTTGAGACCGAGGACGTATCCGGCGCAGCAGAATCCGTCCAGGCCATATCGAATCAGACGGAGTTCTCCGAGCTGGATGCCATCAAGAATGGCAACGTGTATTATATCGACAACTTTCTGGTGGGAGGTGGAGGATTGAATCCAATAGGTGCAGCGTACCTGGGAAAGCTGCTTCATCCGGAGGAGTTCGAAGAGATAAAACCGGATGAGCTACTGAGAGAGTACCTGGCCTTTTATAGCACAGAGACAGAGCCTAAAGGGGTATTTTTATACCCTTTTCTGGAGGAACAGGTTTAGAACCATTCTCAGATATCCAGGCGGCTACGTTCAGTATAGATCTCCGGATCAGTTCGAATTAGTGATTGCTTTAAATGCCGTTGCTTAACTACCTGTCTACTATCAAGGGTTCACTCCGCTGCGTCTCTACTATGCTATTTTATCTGCATCTCATCCGTCTCTATAGCTCCTCATCGATGCTGATCCTTCCCCTAGCCAGCACAATGCATGGCTCAAGCGGTGACTTCTTCTTTGGTTTCTGCAAGGAAAAATGGTTTGCATCCCAGCCTATTGGCTGAGATACATTATTCATTTATTCAACTTCTGCGGGCGAATAGATGTTATCTGGAGTATTATTAGTTGCCAGGCCCGTATTACCCAACTGATTACCAAGCGGTTCTATGAAAATACCACCACCTTCTTTTGCACAGTTATTTGAGATTATAGCGTTTCTCAGGTCGAGCGTGCCTCGGTTATAAATTGCTCCACCCTTTTCTTTTGCCTGGTTATCGATGATGGTTACTTTGCCATCCAGCCTTATTTGGCTTCCTTCATCTATGTAGATCGCACCTCCTTTTCTGGCAGCGTAATTCCTTTCAATTGTAACATCGTTCAATGTGGCGTTACCGATGATAAAAATGCCGCCGCCATCTCCGCCAATAGTATCAGGAATGCTGTCGGTTAGATCAACTCGTTCACAGTCCGTTTCGGTGCATTTAGATAAGCTTACAGAAGTTAATGTTATTCTTTCAGGCAATTTAATACTTTTAGCTACGTTATCTGAGATTATTCCGCCATTTACGATTAAATTGCCTTTAAATACATTTATGCCTCCTCCGTAAAATGCCTTGTTGCGTCGTATATCACAGTTATCCACAGTCACATTCGATTCTGAAGCATAAATACCGCCGCCAGTCCCACATGTTTCATGCAAATTCTCAACCATGGCTTCGTTATCGAGAAGGGAACAATTCTCAATAAGCGCATTTTGTCCGAAGATGAAAACGCTGGCTCCAATACCGGCGTTAAAACAGTTATCCGCCATCTTACTGTTCAGAATTTTGCAGCCCGTGGCTATTAATGGGCAATTAAAGGCGTAAATCGCGCCCCCAGATCCTCTATTGGATTCGAAGGATGTCGAATCTATTATAAGACTGCCGCCTTCATTACTGATGGCACCTCCTGTATCTCCACGGTTGTATGAAATGGTGCAATTTCTCACGATCACCTGCATGCCACTCCCGAAATCATTCCTGTATTCTTCACGGATCTTCTGCAGGTCATAGCTATCTTTTCGCAGCACGGCTCCCTTACTGGAGATGCCACTTCCCATAGATGCTATATTTTGGGAAAATGTGCTGTTTTCCACGATCAATTTTCCTCCCTCGTTAACCACTGTACCATCATGCATAGCGAAGTTATTCGTTACTAAGCTGTCATTTATCCACACTTCACCGTATTTATTGTAAATACTTGAACCATTGTATGCTATATTGTTACCTAATAGGCAATCATCCAAGATCAGCATTTTGCCATGGTTGAGTATAGCCGCGCCAGTCTCACCTTTGCAGTTTATCAATTTGATATTAGATAGTTTTACTTTTACTTGTGGATTGCTTTTACCTATGGCCAATGCACTGCGCAATCTTCGACCGTCTATGATTACCATCCCTTGTCCTTTCAGGGTCAGGTTCTTATCAATCTCTACAAGAAATCCCGAAGAATTCTGGTCAGATATATACCAGCCTGGCTGTAATTCGATGGTATCACCATCTACAGCATTGTCTATCAACTGCTGTAAAGTATCACTATATGAAGGCAGAGATACCAGTTCAACGCCGTAAATGCTAGTCCAAACCCGCCCGTAGCCTGATCGCAGATCCACATCCCCCATAACTGCGTGTTCAAGCTCATCCGCCTGTCCATATACTTCCCCTAATGTGATTAAGAATATTGCTAATGCCAGCAATTTTACGTTCATAACTGATTTCCTCCTAGCAGGTAACTAAGCATAACAATGCAAACCTGAGCTATCCCAATGTCCATACAAACAGCATACATGCGAGCTTGAATAGCTAAAACAATTGGGACAATGCCCATCAACATAACAGTTATTGGAATATTGGCATGTACCTGAATATATAGTGGCACAGGATATTATGTGCCAACTAACTTCATCATCAAGGGCTCCTTTTTCTCGATCACTGCAGTTTGTCCTTTGCTCACATTTTGTATCATTTTCAATAAGACTACTGTTATTCCTTGCAGTCCTTTCCAAACCAATCGGTGTCGATGTTGACTGATTCAAAGCGACGCTATTATTTGGCAAAGGAACAACCTCAGTGTTAGACTGACTCTCTTGTAGTTCGAGTTCTGTTTCTGCACCTTGATTCTCATTACCTTGAACAGACATTACGACATGCATACAAGAAAGTAGTATGCATACCATTAATACATTCCATTTCAGTAGCATACCTCCTGATCATCAATACGAAACACAATTATATTCTAAATATTTAAAGATATTGGAATGCACGGAGTGCACACCTGATTGTCCTTTACCACATCGACATTGGCCAGTTCGCTTCGATCGAGGACTTGATCTCTTGATGCGATCATCTTGGAGAGATCGTCCCGCCTGAGGAGAGGCCGATAATCAACAGCCTTACCTGGACGGCATGCTACCTGTTTGTGGGGGCAGGGACATATGCCGGAGTAATTATGATGGCCGGGGGGCATAACCAGATGCCGTTCCTGATAACCGGCGCACTCTATGCCCTGACAGCATTCCTATTTTATGCATTCCTTGGCCGCAATTCGCTGCTAGGATAGATTGAATGGATTGCCTTTTCTTGGGTCCAGCTGATCACGCAGGCCATCACCGATCAGAGTAAAACCGGTCACGCAGACGATTATCAATGCAGAGGGTACAAGAACCAGATGGGGGTGGCCTGGGAAGACGCCAAATCCGTTCTTGATCATCATCCCCAGCTCGGGGGTTCCCGCCTCCACCCCCAGACCGATGAAGCTCAATCCGCTCACGCTGAGAAGAAGGCCACCAAGCCCTAAGGTGATCATCGGTATCAGGGGAGCGATGGTGTTGGGCAGTATATGTCTTCCCATGATGTAGCTCTCGCTTGCACCCAGTGCTCGGGCGCTCTCGACGAATCCCTTCTCCTTGACTGAGATCACAGTGCTGCGTATGACTCTGGCGTACTTCGACCAGCCAACTATGGACAACGCCAATATCAGGTTTGGCACTCCCGGCCCCAGGGTTCCGACCAGCACCAGGGCGAGGACGATGTCCGGGAAGACGAGCTCGAAGTCGATGATCCTGCAGATCAGCCGGTCGGCAGTGCCTCCGAAGTATCCGGCCATCATCCCCAGAGCAGTGCCCAATGCCACTCTTATCAAGAGGACCACAGCAGCGATGAAGAGAGAGAGCCTCAGCCCATACACTAGCATGCTCAAGAGACATCGGCCCATGTAATCGGTTCCGAGAGGATGCTCAAGCGTCCAGGGAGCGATCCTGTTTCTCAGATCTATCGCTTCGGGATCATGAGGGGCGATCAGTGGTGCAAAAAGAGCTATGATCAGTACCGTCCCAATGATCGCAGAGCCTATGAGTATCTTCTTGTTTCCAGGGATACCCTCTTTCAGGAGATCTCGCTGGGCCATGCCTATAAAACGCCCTCCGGATCTATTCTGGGGTCGATATAGGTATAGAGCAGATCGACGATGATATTTATGAGGATGAATATCACCCCGATTAAGAGGACGCTGGCCTGAACCAATGGGACGTCTCCTGACTGGACCGAGTCCACCAGGAGCCGGCCGATTCCCGGCCAGGCAAAAATGTTCTCCACAATCACCGCCCCGCCGAATAGGCCTCCCAACTCCAGCCCGAGGTAAGTGACCAACGGGGGGAGGGAATTCCTGAATATATGCCCGAAAAACACCCGTGCTTCGCCCAGGCCTTTCGCTTTCGCTGCCAGGACGTAGTCTTGCCTTGACTCTTCCAGGATATCGTATCGGGTCATGCGCATCAGCATCGCTACTCCGCCAAAGGAGAGCGATGCTGCAGGCATGAGCATGGAATCGAGCCCGCTTCGTCCCGCCACGGGAAGCAGATGCAGGCCTATGGCAAATATGAGGATTAAGACGAAGGCTGTGACATATCCGGGCACGGAGATGCCCAGAATGGCAAGATAGCTGAGCATATCATCGATCCACGAATCCTCCTTCCAGGCGGCTAGAAAGCCCAGAGCAAGCCCAAAGAACATGACTATCAGCATGGAGATCATCACCAGCTCGCCGGTCGCCCGGAGGGACTCACTGAGAATGGTTATGACCGGCCTTCTGGTGACGTAAGAGTAGCCCAGATCGCCATGCAACACCCCGCGGGCCCAGTTCAGGTACAGCTGATATGGAGGTGCATCCAGCCCCATCTCCTTTTTCAGGACCTCCACTGTATCACGGGAAGTGGGAAGCTCACCGTTCATCCTGGTCTGCAGTATTCGCTCCGCAGGATCTCCAGGGAATAGATAGAGGAGGGCGAAGACAAATACGGTGAGAACAGATATGGTCAGAATGGCAGCGGCAATCCGCCTCAGGATGAGCCCGTACATGTCCTGCTCCCGTCCCTCGCTCTTGTTCCTCTCGCTCTCCTTCTTTTCATTCAGGCTTTGTAGGCATTCTCCAGGTGATGCCTGCCGATCAGGCTCAGCTCATAGTCCTGTATATCGGAGCTTGAGGCGGAAATGCCCGTGTAGTAGGTCAGATATACCACAGGAACATCCTTCAGTATCCTCTCTTGAAGCTGGTCGTAGATCTCCTTCCTCGCCTCCTGGTCCATGGTCTCCCTTCCTTTTTCGATGAGGTCGGCCACATCATCAGGGGAATAGTTCATGCAGTCGTAGTAATACGATTCCGTAGTAAAATAGCTGGCCCATGTGTCCGGGTCTCTATTGAGGAGAGTATTGACGGAGACCAGATAGATATCCACCTTCCCTCCTTTGGCCTGTTCTCTCACTGCAGAGTCATCGAGAATGGTGATCTCTATATCGATTCCCACCTGGCCCAGCTGATCTTTCAACGCCTCTGCAATGCTTGGAAGCTCCGGCCTGCTCGGATAGGTGAACAGAGATAATTTGAGATCCTCCCCATCCTTATCCATGATGCCATCGTTATCGCTGTCCGACCAGCCGGCCTCTTCCAGGAGTGCAATTGCCTCCTCTGGGTCATATGATGGGGTTTCGAGGTTATCGTTTGACCAGTAGAGATTGGATGAGAAAGGAGCTGATGCCGTCTGATCCATGCCCTCCAGGAGGGAATCGCAGATCAGATCGCGGTCTATTGCCATGCTTATCGCTTGACGCACCAGAACATCATCCAGGGGCGGATTAGCTACATTCAGCAGTAGATGGCGTACTCTGCCCATCTCCTCTTGCTCGTAGACTTTGAAGCTGGAGTCCTCGGCCAGCTTCTTGGCCAGAGCAGGAGAGATAGTGCCAATTATGTCCACCTCGCCTGCTCTCAGCATGCTCTCCCTGGTCTTCTCTTCAGGGACGTTTGAAAATACCACCTTCTCCACCTTTGCTTTGGAGCCCCAATAGTCTTCAAATCGAACACCTGTCATGCTCTCCTTTGGCACCCAGGAGTCGAACTTGAAGGGGCCGGTGCCTATGGGCTCTACGACCTCATCATTGCTGTCGAAAGATGATGCCGCCAGTATCTCAGTTGCATCCTTGCTCAGGTATCCTGCCAGGGGAGCAAATGGCCTGCTGGTGGTTATCACCAGGGTGTACTCATCAGGCGCTGTGACTGACTCCACTGGAAATGCCTTGATGGAAGAATATTCTGCCGATCTTCTGAAGGTCCTCTCCAAGCTCAGCTTCGCAGCTTCTGCATTAAAAGGCGTTCCATCATGGAAGCTGACTCCTTCTCTTAAGTGAAATGTCCATGTTCTGCCGTCCTCGGATACATCCCATGACTGGGCAAGCATTGGCGATAGTTTTCCCTCTGAGTCCACACTCAGAAGCGGCTCAGAAACGTCCACGCTCAATTGATATACAATGGGATCAAGCGATTTTGGCTCCCAGGGCGATGCCACCTTCAGCGTTTCATCATCTGCTGCAGAGATGCCCACGAAGAGGCTGACCAGGAATAGGGCAACTTCAACGATTGCTGCCCTCTGGATTATTCTCTTCGAGAATTGAGGCCCTCTGCTCATAGAATGCCCATAATTCATCATTTCTAATTCCAACCATATTCTTCAATTGGTGCTCTTTTTTTAGTGCTGCAATACCTCTGTAAGCCACTCATGTGAATATCGAATATGCTGATCAATGAGCCGCTTTTCTGGCCACCTCACAGCATTCATGTGATTAAGCTTTCTGGATGGGTGTATATATTAAATAAGGATTTCGGTATTATAGCATTAAATAAGATCAATTCTAATATAAGTAATATTTATGTCCAACTCTTTTGCGATGGGATGCGTCATGTCTTTATAATTTCTTCCAGCTTATTAAAGCATATATAATAAAATACAGCTGTTGCCGCATAGAACAAGCCAGTGACCATAAAAGGCATGCGGCTATCGCCTTTAGCCATCATAAGGCCGCCGACATAGTTTCCAATTCCTACAAAGGTGTAGCAGGCCATCCACATTATGCTGTTTATCATCGACCTCTCCTCAGGCTGAACGATCTCCAGCTTGAAGCTATTCAGGATGGGATTTGCCATATTCATGATCATATATCTCATCACAAATCCAACCACGGCAATGAGCAGGTTATTGGTGAGGACAAACATCAGCAAAAATGGTATCGATAAGATCTGCACAATGGCGACCAGCCGGACCTTCCCCGTCCTTTCGGTGAGAACGGGGACTAGAAAATATCCGAGAATCATGAAGACCTGCGAGACGGAGAAGATGATGCCGATCTGGTTGGCACTGGCACCGAGAACCGTATCAAAGTATACATTGAAATAGGGAAGGGATGTGCCCCATCCTATCCCATAAAGGCAATAAAATAGGGTCATTTGTCTGATGACCTTGGACTTGAATATGGATCGATAGATGTGAAGCTGGCCTCTGATGTCATTATTCTCTTCCGAATTCTTCTCCGCGACATATGCCAGGGGCAGCAGCGATGCCACAGTGGCAACCAATGACACATAGAGAGTTAGCCGATAGGATATGGCGCTGCCAGACTGGGCAGAGATGAGATCTGCCAGGATATCGGGCAGAAATCCGCCCAACATGTTTCCTGATAGGAGGGAAAAGGTGTAGATGAGCGAGGACATGGAGAAGAGATACATCCTCTCTTCTTTGGTCGAGTTTTCCAGGAGGAAGGTCGATCCGGTCACCAGGCCCAGGGCGGATGCCATCCCGGATGCCAGGCTGAATAGCACCAATAGCTCCGGTGTTGTGGTATTATAGAGAAAGAAGAGCGATATAGCGCTGAGAACTGAAGAGAGAAGCAACGTCCTCTTTCTGCCCAGGCGATCACAGACAAAGGCTGCAGGTATGGAAAAGAGTCCCATGGAGGTGGCGGAGATAGATAGGATCAGCCCCAGAAAATCCTCTCCGAAGCCCAGTCGCAGGATGTAGAGATTGAATATGACCCCATATATCCCCGCATTTAGAGTGGTCAGGAAGACGAAGAGCAGATACTTTCTCGCATTGGGGCTGAAGCGCCTTAGCTTGGAGGCATAGCCATTGCCTGCCAGGAGCAAATTCATCAGAAGAAGATCAAATGACATGATAGCTTATTCTGGCAAAAAAAGCTGAGGCTTCACTTAACCCCGGTGACCAGGAACTGCCTGCCGCCGTATCCATGCTTCAGATGGTTGAGGGTTAATAGCAGCTTTCGGTTGAGGTTATCTCTAAGCTGAACATCCCTGAAACCGAGTCTGGTGAGCATCTCTATATCATGGTCAGGCCGCTTCATATTGCAGGACCACAGGTCCCTTTTTATCGTTTTATCCATCTCCTGGTAGCATGGCATCCTCCTCTCGGTGAGCATGATCAGGATCAGAGAGAGACTGCGCCACAGCTGCCTGCATGCCGTCCTATCTCTTTCATCAAACCAGGTGCCATCTACGATCACCAGCCTCCCGCCCGGCCGCAGAACCCTCTGCCATTCAGCAATTGCCTTTTCCGGCTGGGGAAGGGTCCAGAGAACATACCTGTTGACCACAGCATCGAAGGAGCTATCATCAAAGGGCAGAACTTCGCCATCTCCCTGGATTAGATGCATTGGATTGCGCAGAGCTTCCGAGTTCGACTGGGCCTTCTTCAGCATTCCCTCCGAGGCATCAATGCCTGTGACATCATGACCCAGCTCGGAGAGAAGATTGGACACAATTCCCGGTCCCGTGCCCACGTCAAGAATCCGGAGGGGGGCGCTGCCTATAGCTACGCTGAAGATCTTCTGCCATATGCGCCTCTCCCTGGAGGAGTATATGACCTGCCTGACGTTCTCATCGTAGGCCTTTGCCCTCCCGTCCCAGTGTCTGGTTATCCTCTCTTTCATCCCCGGCTCCTGGAAAGGTAGATCGAAAGCGGCAAGACTATCATATCCTCAGGCCTCCACCGGCCAGCGATCATACGGAGGATAGAGGAATGCACCCTTTTCTTCGACATTGAAGTCTATGCGGCAGAAACGGTCCACATATTCCTGATGTATGGCCACGGGATCTATATCCTCGAATAGATCGGGGTAAAAGAGCTTGGCCAGGTATGCAGTGCCTATGATGTTGTTCCCCGCGCCGATGAGCAGGAAGTAGTCCAGACAGTATACCTGATTCTCCTTTACCGCATCGACATTAACCAGCTCACTTCGATTTAGGACTTGATCTCTTGAGGCGGTCATCTTGGAGAGATCATCTGTCTCATATCCGCCATCGCCCCAGCTTGCCACTGCCTCAAAAATATATTTGGGGTTTTCTTTGACGATGAACTCTGGATCCGCAGCGATCATGCCTTTGTACTGAGGATCATCTGGACCCACTGCCCCATCGATGATGTTTTTCCCCCCGGCTAAGACCAGAACCTGGCCCAGATTGCTGCCTGAAGCATAACAATTATAGGGCTCGGATGCGTACTCGAAGAACGCCGTTGGCCTCTCTTCCTCAGGAATGTCTTTGGTCCGGCTTTCAAACAGGTTGTAGTATTCAGTATACCATTTTATGAACTGCTCTGCCTCTTTCTCATGATCTATAAGGTAACCGTAGGTGCGGACGTTCTTCACCAGAACATCAAGCTCACGCATATTGAGAGAGATCAGAGGTACATCGGGGAGGTTTTTCTTGAATATATCCTTCTGTGCCCGGCCCGCGGTTGAAGAAGATCCTCTCTCTATATTGGTCTGGAGAGCATCGGTCTTCAGCATAATTATCCTCTCAAAGTCAGCATTTTCGGCTTGGGCTCCTTCGTCTGGAGAGACTGAAGGAAGGTCGGATAGTTCTGGAAGATATGTCTTATGCGCCGATCTATCTGCACCATAGGCTACAAGGAGGTCTTCTGCACCCAGGATTCTGGTCATCTCCACCCCATTGTAACCCATATTCACCAGGCGCTTTATGGGCTTATTCAACGTCTCTGCCTCACCCAGGATGTCTATATAGGTGATCCGAGTCTCTCTGCCATCCAGTATGGCTTGGACCTGCTCTATATCCTCTTCATCAACATCGCCGTCATAGTTTGCATCGGCAAGCTTGGTGGGCTCGGTTTTGCCCGCTGCGATATCCCTGATATAGTCCAGGTCGGCCTGGTCCAGATGCTCATCCATATTGGCATTGCCATAGATCTCCAGGACGAAATCAGCAGCATTAGTAGGAGATAATATCACGAGAGCATAGATCAAAATCCAAATTAAGCGGTTCGGCTCCATTATTTTATACCTCGCACGGGATAATACATGAATTCAGCAGTCACTTTTTCATACGATAATACATCGAGTTAATAAATACTGTGATGAATTTTTAGGGCTTTAAGAGCCATCCTTTCCCATTGGATCCCCTTTTTTGAGTCGAAAGGCATTGATTCTCTACTCTGGTTGCAGATAGGGATAAAAGGAAATGGTGAGGCAAGGACAATGAAGCGCATCATCGGACTCTCTTGGCCACATCGCCCACCACCACAAATGTGGGCTCATGATACTCCAATCTGCTCAAGACAGAGCCCCTTTTATTCTGGAGCTTCTGCACCTCTTCCAGATGCCTGAATGAGACATTGAAAAGGCCCGCCTCTTCGAAGACATTGCAGATCCTCTCCGGTTTGGATTGGCTGAAGAGTGGGAGCTCCTTTTTTATCGATTGGTAGTGGTCTAGGAATTTGGATTTAAGAGATGGGGCCTTCCTCGAGCAGATTTTAGCAGCAGCACTGGATATGCCCCTGCGGATCTGGGCATTTAGAGAGGGATCAAACCAGGCCCCGTCGATGGCCAGGATGCGGCCCCCGTCCTTCAGAACCCGAGACCATTCTCTCACCGCCGCCAGGGGATGGGGAAGGGTCCAGAGCAGGTGCCTGTTCACCAGGAGGTCGAAGCTCTCACTATCGAAAGAAAGCTGCTCGCCATCTGCATGGCGAAAGTCCACCTGCAAGCCCATCGATTGGGCGTTCTGCCTCGCTTTTTCTATCATCCCGGAGGAGATGTCGACACCGGTCACATCAAGCCCCATCTCCGCCAGTATCAAGGCCATAAATCCGGGACCGGTCCCCACATCCAGGACTCTCTTGTATCTCCCCCCCTGGAGGAATGGCTCTAACTCCATCTTCCAGACGGCCTTCTCCTCCTCTTCAAATCCATGACTGCCGTTGGTATAGCTCCGGCTTCTCCAATCCCAGTATTGCGAAATGCTCTCCTTTGCATCCATAATCGTCTCTTAACCTCCTTTACCCCGATCGGAAACCATCTCAATCACTGACTAGCAGGTCTGATGCCATTAGATGACACTTTATAATATTAAATAGCTCAGTTTTATTGATAGATCATACATACATCTATGCTATTGGGATTCGGTTAATAAATCCTTTGCCCAATTCACATTAGGTCTGAAAATGATAAGTTGGCTAATGAGATTGAAAGATATTATGAAAAATTAGCTTTTTTATTAATAATTGCATTTTGGATCAGAAGCTCCCCCTGCAGGGCTAGTCGATGAATCCCTGCGCTTCGAAGAGGAGGTTTCCTTTATCATCCACCTCTCGGAAGACTGCCCAGGTGGCTTTATCCCTGGAGACAGGATTGAGTTCGTCGTCGAAGTACCTTATCTCTGAGCGGACTGATCTGCTTGATCCGATATTTTCATTACTTTTTAGCATGATATAATATTATACCTTACTAGTATAAGATATTTTCTAAAGTAATGATAGATTTGGTAGAATTATAGAGGAGTGTGGTTGCTATTTGCATGCTGATGGATTTGCTCAGATTTTGAATTTTCAGAGAATTATCAGAAAATGTACTTTTCAACAACATCAAGAACAATTAATAATACATTTATATCTAATGGAGCCATTAAGTATCACAAACACAGGATGGATATTATGGAAGCAAAAAAGCATTCGATCTCAAATCTATCGCTCATCTTTTGCCTATTGCTATCGGGATTGCCCATGGTTCAGGGCGAGGAGCGATCGGACAACTACGCCATAGAGAAGCTTGTCATTGGCACCACCAATCAGGTGGAGGATATCAACGTAAATGTTCGTCTACCGCCGGGGCTCATGATCTGCGCCAGCGTGCTTGGATTTGTAATGATATCGATGGAGCCGGAGAGATCTCAAAAGGCGTTGGAGCTGTAGATGAGATCGAAGACGTTGCTCGAGGATGTTGCTCGAATACCCTGAAAATGTTGAACGAGGTTAGGAGATCAACATGCCTTATCATCAATCGCCTCCTGCAGTTGGTGCAAGCTTATCGGCTTAGAGATAAAGCCATCTCCTCCCTCGCTGATGCATTCATCTCTGCGGCTGGTGCAGCCAGTGACAAAGATGATCCTGGGGCCCTCTGGCCAGCGTTTCCGGATGATTCTAGCCGCCTGCAATCCATCCATCTCTGGCATCTGAATGTCCATGAGCACCAGATTGTAGGGGCGGCTTTCCATGGCAATCAAAGCTTCGAGGCCATTGTCTACTGTATCGGCATTATACCCCAGCGTCTTTAGCATCCGCAAGGCGACCAGCTGATTTGCCGGGTCATCCTCGGCAATGAGAATGCTTAAAGCTCTATTGGGGTGCTTTTCAAAGGCCAAATCAGATCCTTTTTCAAATGTCATCCCACTCACCATTTTCCCAAGAAAGCAATTCTCTCTATGGTTGGAGAATTAATAGTAATTTGTATTATTAAGTAATAAGCATTTCGATTGTAGTAATATCAAAGCTTTTGTCGTCTTGTACTCCAATAAAATCCAGAAAAAAGAAAAATGAGCCTGCCGGCCTAGAGCACGATCTGCTTATTGTGGTTTAGAACCTCTGCCATCGTGTCTGCACCCTCAACCGATCCAGGGAAGTTGGTGAAGATCACTCGCTCTGCATCGATTCCCTTATCCTTCAAGGACTCTTCAATTCCCTTGGCCAGCTCCCCGGACTGCATATTCTCTATGATATATTTCACATTCTGGTATTTCTCAGGATTGGCATTGATGTCGTCCACCACTCTGGCCGCGGTCTTGGTTCCATTCAGAGCGAACTCGGGCGCAAAGAAGTTGACCACATTCATGCCCAGCCAGTTTTGCACGGGATCTTTTTGCCAGAGCATGACTATGACCTGCGTCTGGTTTAGCTGCTTCTTCTCCGACTCTGTAGGCTCGATGGCGTCAAAGCTTTTTGCATAATCATTGTAGCGCTGCTCGTAGTAGGTTTTGTTGGCCGGGTCTTTATTTGCGAGCCACCCTTCTACCTCGGCAGCCAGCAGCTTGGAGTTGGTCGGGGTGTTCCATCCGCGGGAAGGGTTGGATATCGTCATCCATTCAGCTGTCCCATAGTTATTGGCCGTCATGAAATCGTTGATTGCCGGCATGTTATACCTTTGGTCGTTGCTGTCGTTGTACGCCATAAACATGTTAGCATCTTTGATGAAATCCATGTTGAGCTGAATGCGATTTGGAATGATGTCTGTTTGCAGGTGAGGGCACAGGGTAGGGTCAGCGATGGAAATGGCCTCCACCCTATCTCCGCCGATATAGGTTGCCGGATCCATCAATACACTGGTGGTGCAGACGATCTTGAGAGTTGACGGTGCCGTTTCTGCACCAGCAGGAACGATCAAAAAGATCGCCAGCATCAGTATGGCTAAGTTGGATGATTGAATTCTCATAATTGGAATTAGTAATACTAAATATTTAAGTTTTACTACTATTGACTTGATTATCTTTGTAAGTTCGTATTAAATATAACGAATCAAGAGACATTATCTATTTTAGCCAAAAACGACCTCACTACATCATTGGCCATCTTCCGGGCGATCTCTGCCGGGATTCCCATGGCCAGGCAGTTTTCGGGCAGCCAACCCCTGGCGGAAGGATCGTTGGACCGATGGATATCTGAGACAGAGAAGCATTTTCCGCCATGCCCGCAGGATAGGTAACCAGGGTAGCGCAAGCCGGGCCCCAGGGAACCGATATTAAATTAAAAACGTTATGGCTGCCGAAATGAGCCAGTGCACATAAATCCCTGATCTGCTCGCCGCTGGCAAAACATACTATGCATTTTACGCCAGGGTCCTCCTGGAAATCATCGCAGCGCCTCATCACCACATACCTGCCCAGGGTTTTGATCTCACCTACTGCCTTGTAGGTCTCGCATGCGATATTTTCGTTCTCTTTCAGATGCTTTCCATCCTGTTTTGCAGGCAAGGCAATCGCTGAACGAAGAGGACCGGACAGCATTTTCCGGTACCTGATCCGAGCCGTACACGCATACCGGACTGGTCTTCATATTCACGGCATTTGCCAGGAGGGATCCTATTTGCCTGATTGACAATCTTTCCTTGACTATTACCACCGCCGAGAGCTTTAATCATCAATGTATTTTGGTATTTATCCTTCTCTTAAAAGACAGCATTACGGATATTGCAAATACGCCTGTGAGCAGCAGGGCCACCAGAGGAGCGACGGGCAGCGTAAACTCAAAACCCGCCCAGACGCCAAAGGCGCTCACCAAGAGAGCTACCAGCGGCGCAACTATGAACATGCTCTTTACATTAAAGCAGAACTGGCCAGCTATGGATGCAGGCGTCACCAGCAATACGAATATCAAGAGGCCGCCCACAATGTTGAGGCTGAGCGCCACGGATAGGGCAATAATGAATAATAGTACGTAATATATGAGCTTAACCCGGACCCCGGCTGACTCGGCTATCTTCATGTTGAACATGATGGCCGAGATCTCTTTGTAGAACGCTAAAACGAATAGGATGGAAAGGCAGCAGATGGCAGCCAGGGCATAAATCTCCTCCCGGTATAAAGATATGACATCCCCAAATAGAAGGCTGCTCGCGGAGAGCCCTTTGCCCATATATTCCATGTAAGAGATCAAGAAGATGGCCACAGCCATGGACAGGGAGAATAGGACGCCTAATGTGGCATCAGCCGCCATCTTGGCCTTCTCGCTAACCGGACCGATGAGAGCTGCCACCCCCATGCTGAAGGCGATGGCCATCACCTGAGCATTCGCTCCCAGGAACATGCCCAGAGCCGCACCGGCAAAGGCAGCATGGGACATGGTAAAGCCAATTGAGGAGAGGCTCATCCTGGAGATGATCACCCCCAGGATGCTGCAGGCGACGGAGGCAAAGATCATCGCCTCCAGGGCATGGCAGACCACATTGTTCTCTATCAGCCACTCGAGCATCTTTCCTTGACCTCGCACTCCTTTCTGATTATCTCCTCCACCTCCCCCGCCTGGCAGCTCAGGTCGCCGGTGATCCTGCCCCGGTTCATGACAACTAGATGAATGGGAATGTCGGGGAGTCCATCGAATGCATGAGCCACCATGAGGATGGGGACCCCCTGCTGCACCATCCCCTTGAACACATCCTGCAGGAACTCTCTGGCCCGAAAATCGAGATTGCTGAATGGCTCATCCAGCATGAAGAGATCCGGCTCCTTGGCGATGTTATGGGCGATCATCACCTTCTGCTGCTGGCCGCCGCTGAGGGTGCCTATGGTTTTGTGTGCCAGGTCCTCGATACCTACTGTTTTTATCGCCCTCTGCACGGCATCATAGTCGGACTCCTTCGGGCGGCTCAACAGTCCCTGACGGCCAAAGCGTCCCATCATCACCACCTCCTGGGCGGTGAAAGGGGTGAATGGATCGAAATAGAAGTTCTGAATGACATAGCCCACCCTCCTTCTCACCTCAAAGCCACGTCGGCGAACATCCAGGCCGCAGACACAGGCCCTACCATGGGTGATCTTGACCAGGCCGTTGATCGACTCCAGCAGGGTGGTCTTTCCCGCGCTGTTCGGGCCGCCGATGACCACATACTCCCCCCGATCAACCTCCAGGGAAAGATCCTTGATAACCGGCTCTGAGCCGCCCTCATATGCGGTGTAGATGCTCTCAAGAACTATAGCTCTCAAAAGACGCTCACCCATGGTCCCAATCCGGACGCAGATCCGCAGTGAAGAGATCAGTATCGGCCATGCGGTACATCTTCTCAGCCAGCTGCTCGATGAGCAGGTCATGCTCTTTTCCGCTCTCTGAGGTAAAGGCAATCGGCCTGGGAATGATGACCAGCTCCCTCTCCCCGGCAGCGAAATGACAGCGGATCTCGTTGCTGGGGACGATCCGGATGTTTCGCTTGCCCAGGGTGCAGCCACTGCCGATCTGCACTCCGTCGGCGAGGCAGGATTGAGGAGGCTTATCCTGGCAGAAGACCTCTGCCTTCATCTGGAAGGGATCGGAGCAGAGGTTCTTGCGGGCATATCTGCCGATCATATAGCCCAGGACGATGTAAGGCCCGAGATGGCCATGAAATGCCGCCAAGTCCTCGATGGTATACTCTTTATCCATGCCAGTGTATCTGCATTTGCCCTCTTGGTGGTCCATAATCAGACTGCCTCCACATGATATGCCTTTATTCTGAATTTAAGTGCTACATATTAAATGTTTGTACGCAAATGTTGTTACTAAATCTCTGTCATCCACTTCTGGATCTGCCCCATTTCTTCTTGTATTCGTTCCTCTCGATGAGGTTTATCAATTCCTCTTCGATAAAGGCAATCCTGACGAGGCTGCACGCGGATTAGAGAAATAGAAATAGCAGAAATAATATCATAATATTAGCCACTTCGATTAACGAGTATTCCATAGCGGTAATCCTAAGCCCTAACGATCCCTGGAAATAAGAGATATTAGTGGGGACGCCAATTCTGAAGCATCCTATGCCCAGGTGCAAAAACCTGGCTATAAACAGCAGTAGAAGACAGCTGACGATGGAAAGAGAGCCCTCACGAAGCAATGTGCCTGAAGCCACCAGTGCAGCGCTCTGGCTGACCAGGCTGGCCATGAGAACTATCAGGCTGGATGATGAGAATCCAAGGGGCTCGACCAAGCTGTTGTATCTCTCCACAATGGGCAGTACCAGCACATATTCAATGGCCAATTGGGCTAGAAAGATGGTGGGGACCAGCACCTTGATGATGTTGATGGACGAGGATAGGCACTCCTTAAGACCGGTTTTTAGTATCGCCACCCATCCATACCATTGTTCTGGATCTTCTTCGCACTCCAATGTCAGCGCCTTGGCTGAGAGCAATCGTCTCGCGGCAAGGATGCCGATGCCAGCCACAAAGAAGTTGGCGAGTAGATCCAGGCATACGTAAAGGCCGCCGGTTTGAGGGCCCAGAACGGAGAGGGCCACTGGCAGCGAGAAGATGAGCATGCTATTCAATCCCTTGGGAATAAATCCCACTAAAACGGCCACAATCAGTTCACAATCGGTGATCTGCCTCTTCCTGTCATGGTCAGATAGCGAAAATAGGGTGAGCGGCGAATGACATTGGCCAGGAAAAATCCAATCACGATCGGTGGGATCATGACCTGAGATATCTCCACAGTGGCTATGAGAGCGGTATAAAGGGTCATATCGATATATAATATAGTGATATATTTATATTATTATCCTGCGATCTCGTGTGCCTCCACTAAGATTGTGCCTCCACTAAGATTGCGCCTCCACCAGCCGGGCATATCTCCCTTTCCGGGCGATGAGATCCTCATGCCTTCCCTGCTCTACTACCCGTCCCCCATTTATGACGAAGATCCAGTCAGCATCCACCACAGTGCTCAGCCGATGAGCGATCATGATGGTGGTGCGACCCTCTCTCCTTTCCATCAGAGCCTCTTTGATTGCCCTCTCGTTCTCTGCATCCAAGCTGGAGGTGGCCTCATCCAGGACAAGTATGGGCGCTCCCTTAAGAAGAGCTCTGGCGATGGCGATCCTCTGTCGCTCTCCGCCGCTGAGACGAACTCCCCTCTCTCCCACCAGGGTATCATACCCCTGGGGCAGGGTGATTATAAAATCATGAATGCGGGCCCTGCTAGCGACCTCTTCCACCTCGGCATCGCTAGCTTCTGGCCGGCCTAACCGGATGTTCTCTCTGATGCTATCGCTGAAGAGGAAGACATCCTGAGAAACCACAGAAAACAAACGGCGTAGCTGCATCATGGGATAGCGGCGCAGATCACTTCCACCGAGCAATATCCTTCCCGCTTCCGGATCCCAAAAACGGAGCATCAGATTGATCACTGTGCTCTTTCCTGCTCCGCTCGTCCCCACCAGTGCCACTGTTGAGCCTGCGGGAATCTCCAGGCTGATGGAGCTTAAGATTAAAGGCTCATCCGGAGCATAGCGGAAGCTGACATCCTGCAGAGAAATGGATGGCTCTATGGATTCGATCGGAACTGCCGGATCCAGACCGGACTCGTCCCTTACCGCTGGCTGCTCATCCAATAGAAGAAAGAGTCTGCGAGCAGCAGCGCGGGTCAAAGAGAGCTGCTTGGAGATCTCGACCACTGAGGTTATGGAGAGAAAGACGCTTGAGGCCAGGATCATGGTGATGGGAAGAAAGCCTGGCGCAAGGGAATTCTGCCTGACCAGGATGCTGGCACATAGGAGCACGGCAAGAATCCCTGCAGAGACGATGCTGATCTTCGCTGCGCTTTGCAGCCCGATGTTTCTTGCCTGCCTGGCCTGCAATGCCAGCAGTGCGGCAGAATTTTCAGATAGCTCCTCTATTCTTTGTCTGCTGTAGCCGAAAGACAGGATCGCCTTCATTCCCTGAATAGTATCCAGCTCCTGGGAGTTGAGAAGTGCCTGCTGCCCCCTCAACCTCTCCCCTAGAGTTGTGCCCAGCCAGAAAGCCAGCCTGGGCATGAGGATCAGCAGGATGAGAAAAATGAGCAATGCCTCTGCCAAAAGCAGGTTGATGGTTGCCAGAGCGGTGAGAGCGATGATGGGGACGATAAAAGCCACTACCGCTGGTCCTGCTGTATGGGCGAAGAAGAGCTCCAGCAATTCTATGTCTGATACTGCTGTGCTGACCAGATCGCCCGTGCGCCTTCTGGCAAGCTTTGCCGGAGCGAGGGGCTCTATGGCCCAGAAGAACTCGTCCCTCAAGTCGACCAGGATGCGGAATGCCGCCACATGAGATAGATAAGGGCCTAAATAGCCAAAGGTCCCTCTGGCCAGGCCGAGGATGATCATGGCGGCAGCATAGGGATAAAGCTCCTCGATGGCCGTGCCGGCCACCGCCCGGGCGAAGAGAGCTGCACCAAGAACGGCAACGCCGATTCCCGAGACCTGTCTTAAGATCTCGGATATGACGGCCAGGCTCATCAGTCCCAGATGAGGGCGAATAGGATAGATCAGCCGGCGCCAAACCGATCTGGAATCGAGAAAGCCTCTTATCATGGCCCTCCTCCCGCCACAGCGGCGAGATGGCTGCCAACTTTCATGGGGAGAGCATTCTCGTCATCCCTGCATTCTGGCATATCCAGGGACTGAGCCGCCACCAGGTGGGCATAGATGCCTCCTTTAGCCAGCAGCTCCTCATGGCCGCCGGACTCGGCGATTCTCCCCATTTCCATGACTAAAATGCAGTCCGCCTTTCTGACTGTGCTCAGCCGGTGGGCGATGATCATAACAGTGCGCTGGGCCTGCAGACGGCCGAGGGCCTTCTGGATGTCCTCTTCGTTCTCGGCATCGATGCTGGAGGTCGGCTCATCCAGGAGGAGAATCGGTGCCCCCTTGAGAAGGGCGCGGGCAATGGCGATTCTCTGCCGTTCTCCTCCGGAGAGAAGCACTCCCCTCTCGCCTATGATCGTCTGGTAGCCTTCAGGCAGCGCAGCAATGAACTCATGAGCATTAGCTGCTTTTGCTGCCCAGACGAGCTCCTCATGGCTGGCCTTGGGCTTTCCCAAGCGCAGGTTATTCTCCACGGTATCATAGAACAGGTAGGACTCCTGAGCAACCAGAGCCATTTGGCTGCGCAGGAAATTGAGGGGCAAGCTGCGAATATCATGGCCCCCCAGGAGCACTCTGCCCTCTTGGGGATCGTGGAAGCGGAAGAGAAGATCGATGACTGTGCTCTTGCCAGTTCCTGTCGCCCCAACCAAAGCCACAGTGCTGCCTGGCTTCACCTCAAATGAGATGTTATGCAAAACCGGCCTATCGCCGTGATAAGCGAAGTGAACCCCCTCAAACCTGATCTCCGGCTCAATAGCAGAAGGTGCTGTATCTTGGCCATCCCGGACCTCAGGCATCTGATCTAATAGCTCGAATATGGCGTTCGCGGTTCTTTTTCCCAGCAGGCTGTAGTGATGATATAAAAGCAGATGGCTGACGTGCTCGTAGAAGAGCGAGCCCAGCAAAAGGACCATGACCAGTTTGTCCATCGATAGGCTACCCTGGCTGAGGCGGAATGATGAGACGATCATGGTCAGGGAGTAGCCCAGAACTGGGACCACCTCGGAGACGAAACTGGCTCCGAAATAGAGCTGCAGGCTCTGCACCAATGCCTTCTCCAGGTTCCTGGATCTTCCATGAAGCTCTTGCCCCCGGCGTTCTGCCTGGCTGAAGAGCTTGAGGGTGGTCAGTCCCTGTAGGCTCTCGGCAAAGTAAGCGGATAGCTCCCGGTACGTCTCCCATGCCCTTCTCCCCACCTTCCACTCCTCCAGATTGGTGAATATCAGCAGGGAAAGGGGGACCAGGGGGACAAAAGCCATAAGCATCAGGGCGGAGATCAGGTCTACATAGATGGCAAAGCCCAAAAAGAGCAGAACGGGCATAACCAGACAGAGGGCCATATAAGGAACATAAAGCCCCACATAGGCCTCAAGCGCCTCCACTCCATCCAAGACCGTGGTGGCCAGGGCGCTTGTGTTGCGCATCTCGACGAAAGAGGGACCCAGATCGAGAAGATGCTGATTGATCCTCTTTCGGACGCTGCTCTTGACCATGGCGGCGGAACGCTGGGCGGTGATATCTCTGGAGGCCTCGGCAGTGGCTCGCAGGCCTATGGCCGCCAGCATGCCTGAGAACAGATCCAGCATGGAGAGGAGAGCGCGACCATCATATATTCCCACGATGATCCTTCCCGCCAGGAAGAGGAGGGCGATGTTAGCAATAGATCCCATTAGCCCAGACAAGAAGGTGAGGGCGATCCAGCGCCTTGCACCAGGGGCGAACTTCAGAATCCGTTTGTCGATTAAGCCTTCCATGTTCTCCTTCTTTTGCCGCAGCCCTTCTCCTGCGCCGTAAAATTAAATCCTGTCGTGTTACACTCGTTAATAAATCTGTCGTAGGAGATATTATAAATTCATATTATTATCTTGCTTTGGAGGGTAAATGAAAATAAATTGGCTTCTGCTCGCTAGAGTTGGTAAGAGGGTATTCGTTTCCCATGGATTTTATCCATTCAGACGCTGATCGAATACCCCCATATTCTCCATCCGCCTGCGTTGGATGGCTCACGACATACGCTTTAAATAGCACTTTGTGCAGAAAAGTTAATATTATATCATCACTTCATCGATTCCTGTGTAGGTGGTATATTTTGAAAGAAAAGAGGAATTTCGCCCTCCGAGATGCTTCGGGCAATGAGGTTGGCATCTATACGGGAATGGCACCCAGGCAAGCAGCCCTCAAAGTGGCGAGCAGAGGAGTCAAGGATATAAGGCTGAGGGAAAGGGGCACAAAAAAGGTCCATATCTATCAGGGCAACAGAAGAAAGGTCAAGAAGCCAAAGAACGCTCCTGCCTGGATGCCCGATAAGATCTGGAAGCCGACGGTAAAGAAGATTGGGATAGAGAAGCTGGAGAAGATCTGAACTCATCGTTACTCTGTCGGGGGCAGCGGCCAGCACATCTCCCGTGTTGGCCTTTTTATCTGCCTGAGTTCTCATCCTGTGCAGTAACAATTTTCTTATTTTGATTATGATTAAATTCTAATACAGGTTTGATTGATATGCCTACATGCGACAGCTATCTTCTCCTGCTTGCCGGATGGATCACTTCGGCTGCAGGATGGAGGGCGGGGCAGAGGAAAGATGGTGATGATACCCTTAAAAGCACTAATGCTGGCCTTTGCATTGTTGATGCTCTCTGCATCGGGCAATGGCTATGTACTGCATATATTCGGCAATGCCAATCTCGACGATGATATCAATGACCAGGATTTAGCATATCTGGAGAGGATAATAGAGGGAACCGAAGAGCCGACATGGCTCTCTGATGCGGACAATAATGGAGAGATCGACGAATCAGACATCTCACTAGTGCAGAGCATCATCAACGGAACCCCTAGCGAGATCACAATTGTTGATTCAGACAATAAGACAGTGACTGTAAAGCAGCCCCTGGAGAGGCTGGTCGTCTATACCCATCAGTGTGCTGAGATCCTCCAGCTCCTGGGAGCGGAGGAGAAGGTGGTAGGGGTCAGGGACACATTCGCTGAGCAGCCCAACAGGTTCCCGCGGTTGAGCAAGTACCAGAGCATAGGCAGTGGTGGAGAGCCCGATGTGGAGGCGGTCTTAAAGACCAATCCCGATGCCATCCTCGCTTATACCTGGTACCCATCTGAAGAGTCGCTGGACGATAAGCTTCCCCCAGAGGTTGAGGTCCTGCGATTCGATTGTGAGTGCAGCGGCCAGGGCCCCGACGACATGAGAGAGAGGGTCCGGTTGCTGGGAATCCTGATGGGTGCAAGGGATAGGGCAGAGGAGTATCTGCAGTGGCACGACGCCATCCTCGACCAGGTGGAGGATGAGGTCCGGAAGATCCCCCAGAATGAACGGGTGCGGGTATACCTGGAGAGCACGCCCGAGGGCGACCGGCCCATGAGTTCCCGAACGGCTATTGGCACCGGCCATGCAGCCCACAAGCTGGTGGAGATGGCAGGAGGTGTTAACATCGCTGCCGGCCGCCTTCCTGGATATGAGGATACAGCCTTCGAGTATGGCGAGATAGAGACGGAGTGGGTCCTCTCTCAGAATCCGGAGGTCATCGTAGGCCGGGCCATGGGCCCAGGGATCAGGCCTTATGAAAATGTCAATGACAGCCTCCTTGAAAGCTACGCCCAGGATATCAGGAGCCTGCCGGGATTCGATGAGGTCCGGGCCGTGAAGAACGATGGGATATACATCATAACCAATGACTATGCAATAACGCCCAACTACCCCTCTGCCGTCCTCCTTCTGGCCAGATGGTTCTATCCGGATCGATTCGCAGATATCGACCCCCAGGCGGCTCACCAGGAGTATGTGAATATGATGGGCTTGGACTACGATGTCCGAGAGAAGGGTGCGTTCTTCTTCTCTGAAGAGCAAGCAGAGGATCTATGACATTTTTCAGCTGAGATTGATGAATTCGACAGCTACCATGAGAAAGGAGATGCTATAATTGAGAGAAGATAAAATCGTTGTATTGGCGCTGGTTCTCCTCGCCAATATCATTCCCCTGTCATTGGGGTCAAGCTATGTGCTCCATGTTTTTGGCAATGCCAATATGGACGGCAAAATCGACCAGGAGGATTTAGCCACCCTCAGAGAGATCATCAGCAATAATATGAGTCCCACAGGCCTGGCCGATGCCAACCTCGATGGCGAGGTTGATTTGCGGGATATAGCCCAGGTGGAGATGATCATCAATGGAACGGAGAAGGAGCTGAGCCTTCTGGACGGGAACGATTTGCCCATCACCATCAATAAGCCAGTGGAGAGAATCGTGGTCGAATACCTGGACAATGCCGATCTGATGCAGATTCTCAAGAAGACGGATAAGGTAGTGGGGGTGGACCTGGCAGTGGCCAAATCCCCGGCGGAGTTTCCAGAGATGTCCAACCGGACGTGCGTGGGAGCCATGCACAAGGAACCGGACTATGAGAAGGTATTGAGTCTTGATCCCGATCTGCTCTTGGTATTCTCCAATGTCACCCAGGAGAAGGATAAGAACCTGCCTGGAGTGCCAGTGCTCTTTGCCGGCCTGTACTATCCCGACCTGCTCAAACCTGAGACATCTGCTTTCACCGATGCAGTGCGCAAGCTGGGCTATGTTCTTGACGCGCAACAGGATGCAGAAGAGTATATCCAATGGCATATGAATTCGCTCAATAGACTGGTTGAGAGCACAGGAAGTATTCCTGATAGCGAGAGGCCGACGGTCCTGGTGGCCGCCTATCCCGAAGCTGATGAGAAGACCATCTTCACCTTTGCCCAGATAGACACCCTTACCAGCATGGTGGATCTGGCCGGCGGGAGAACGGTGGCGGCCGATCTGCCTGATTTTATGAAGTCCACCTATAGAATCGAGGTGGACCCGGAGTGGGTCTTGCAAGATGATCCGGATTATATCGTTTTGCTGGTTGTTGCCACCACTTACAGCGGATTGGTGTTGGATCCGCCCAGCGGCTATGATGCCGATGATCCCACTGGAATGAAGGAGGCTCTGGAGGCCTTTATGAGCCGTCCGGAATATGCCAACCTCAAAGCGGTGCAGAACGGCGATGTCTACATATTGAGCGGCAACCTCAGAAACGATGCCAGCAAAGGCCTTATTGGCGCAGCCTACCTGGCGCGGATATTCCATCCAGATGAGGCGGAGATGGATCCCGAGGAGCTGCATCAGGAGTACTTGCAGAGGTTCCTGGGGCTGGACTACGATTTGGATGAGCACGGAGTATTCATCTATCCGCCCCTGATCAAGGGCTCCGGAGAGCTGGAGGGGGTGCCGGATGGTTATTATGCTGCTGTATCCTATGAAGGGGCTGCCAAAGCCTGAGAAGAAAGAGTCGACAGGGCACAAGCCCTGTCCAAATTTTTATCAATGCGGGCCAATTTTAGTAACATTTTTCTTTTGATAGTTATGATTAAATAGTAAAATATGCTGATAAGTATCATTGTGATAGAAAAAGGCTGCTTTTGATCGACCGATATGGTCTGCTCTGGCATGATCGAGCGGCCTGACATAAGGAGACTGGAAATGAAGAGATGCTTAATAGCAGTGATTATGCTCTGCGGCCTTTTGGCGCAGGCATCGGCGGGAGACTATATCCTTCATATCTATGGCAACGCCAATATGGACGGGACCATAGATATGAAGGACATAGAATATCTCCAGGAGATAATAGCAGGATCGGTTAATGCTTCTCCCCTGGCAGATGCCAATTTCGACGGTAAGGTTGATGAAAATGACATATCCCAGGTGGAGATGATCATCAATGATTCTCAAGAGAATATCACCATACTTGACGGAAATGGAAAGCCGGTGACGGTAAGGCTGCCCGTGGAAAGGGCCATCGTCGAGCACCTGGACAATTCAGAGATGATGATGATCTTGAAACGGACGGATAAGGTGGCGGGTGTGGATCTGGCCATGTCCAAATCAGAGAAGGAGTTTCCCGATCTGGTCAAAAAGACAAGCGTATCCGGCTTCTCTCCAGCCACAGATCCCGACTACGAGCAGGCTTTGAGTTTGAGCCCCGACCTCCTCCTCACCTTCTCCAACAAGACCGCAGAGAAGGAAGAGAAGATGCCAGAAGTGCCTGTTGTCTTTGCCGGACTATACTATCCTAACCTGATCAATCCAGAGAATTCCTCCTTTACCGATGCCGTGCATAAGCTGGGGTATATCATGCAGGCGAGAGAGCAAGCAGAGGAGTACATCGATTGGCATATCAGCAAGATCGATGAGATCAAGTCATACACCGCGAATCTTGCCGAGGAAAAGAGGCCTAGAGTGCTCATAGCCACCCTGCCAAAAGAGGGAGATAATTCGATATTCACCTATGCAAAGATCGATACCTTAAGCCAGATGGTTACTTTGGCCGGAGGCAGAAGCATCGCCGAAGATCTGCCCGCCTACCTGGAATCAAGCTACAGAATCGAGGTGGACCCCGAATGGGTCATTGAGAGCGATCCCGATTATATGATATTCATCACTATCATTCTTACTCCGCCAATAGGATACGACTCTGATGACATCTCAGGCATTTCTCAAGCACTTTTGTCTTTCAAGAGCCGCCCGGAGTATGCCAATCTCACAGCGGTCAAGAACAACCAGGTCTACATCATCAATGGTAACCTGAGAAACGATGCCAGCAAAGGCCTTATAGGGGCTGCCTATCTGGCGCGGATCTTTCATTCCTATAATGTCGATCTGGATCCCGAGGATCTGCATCAAGAGTACTTGCAGAGGTTCCTAGGGCTGGACTACGATTTGGATGAGCACGGAGTATTCATCTATCCACCCCTGATTAATGCCCCTGGAGAGCGGGAGGGGGTGCCGGATAGCTTCTATGCAAATGATTCTGAGGCAAGAGCTCAATGAGGCTCTAGACAATCCTGCGCCATTGTGCTCAAATTTTTTATAATTTTGAAAAACCCGGGGACCGGTCAAGGGAATTTCAGGCTTGATCGATGGCTGATTTGCACTTGCATGCCATTGCTGAATCTTCACCTCCAAAGCCCGTCTCTGAGCTATATTGCTACTATTAGCAAAAGTTTTATTAACTAGTAATATCTCTATAGAGAATACAGCGACAGAAAGCTGGTTGACCTCCTTTACCGTCGTCCGCCTGTCGTCGGTCTCCGGCCTCTGCCAGGGCCGGACTCCTCTTCTGAAAACAGCGGAGTTCATAGCGATTGAGGCTAATATGCCATGACCTTGCTTATGATCACAGACATAAGAAAAAGCATCTATGATAGCGGATCGGATATAGTCACTGCGGTATTTATGAATGGAGAGGTCCGTGGTGGCGACAAAATCAGGTCCCCGAATGAGAATACTCTTTTAGCACTGGAGAGCGCCACTGCACAAAAGGATATCCCCGCAATTGGGGTGCATTGCGGTGACCAGTACATCCGCCTGCGGGCCAATCCCGGCCACGGTCTGGCTGTCGGAGAAAGGATAAGCCTGGAGAGCATATAGAGCAAAGCTTAAAGCCTAATTCCAAACTCCGGCAGCCTCTCTCGCGCTGCTTCGCGGGCTTGCTGGTGCTCGTCAAGGAACCTCTTTATCCTCTCGGCCACATCCTTCTTGCAATTGCCGCACATCCTCCTGCCGCTGCGGCATTCAGCGTCAAGCTCCAAAAGCTCCTTGTCATCCTCAGATAGATGGAAGAGGAGGAACTCATATATGGAGCACTTCTCCGGCTCTCCTCCCAGCTTCTTCTGCTCTGCCAGGCTCTGCCTGCCGCCAGTGATGGCCCGCATGATCTTCCCTGCCGCCTCTTTGGGATCCTCAGTCAGAGCGATGTAGCTCTCCGGCTTGGAGGAAGACATCTTCCCCCCAGTAAGGCCGGTCATGAAGCGGTGGTAGATGGAGGCAGGGGGTATGAAGCCATACTCTCCGTGCTCCGTCTCCAGCCTTATGATCAACTCCTCTATCTCCTGCTGGACCTCATCGATCCTCTGGCCCTCTATCAGCTGGAGGTCTGTAATGTCAATATGCTCCTCATACCTCTTGACCTGCCCCAGCCCCGTCCCCCGCAGAGCCGATTCAGCCGCCTGCATCAATTCCCGGTTGGCGGCCTTGCCCCGGACGCTGATGTAGTCTCCTCTCCTTTCGACCAGAAACCTCCTCATTCGGTAGGCTAGGTCGCGGGTGAGCTTGATATGGGGATCCTGATCTGCACCCACCGGTATCACCACCGGCTTTGGCCCGCCGTACTCCTTGAGCTGTGGGTGGAGGATATCGGCGCTCTGGGCCATCACGCTCTCCATATGAGAGATGCAGGTCTCTCCGCTGAATCCATAGATGGCGCTGACCTCGGAGAAGTTGGCCTCTATCCCCAGCTCAAAGGCCAGGTTTCTGACGTGGTAGTTCTTGGACTGAAAATAGATGTGGCTGTTCTCTTTGGGCTGAAATCCCAGGGCGATGAGGCTGAGGATGTACTCCTCGATGCCAAACTGTCTGCACCTCTCCCAGCTTATCCCCCGTACCGCATGGGCCTCCATATCGGCCACTGCAGCGAAGGCATCCCCGCCCTGTTGCTGGTGCCAGATGATCTCATTCATGACCATCATGTGGCCGAAGTGAGCCCTGCCGGTAGGCATAAAGCCGCTCATGACGGCGAAAGGCCGGCCGCTTTTCATGGCCGCCAGCACAGCATCGTAGTTTCTGTGGCCGAATATTATCTTGCGCCTCATGTAGCGATGAGGATCTACCAGCTCGGGAAGGATATCATCGAAGCTCGATATCCCAAACTCCTCGAAGAGCTTGGTGTAATCTTCCACATGAACTGCACCCCAGGGATCAAGCCTCGTTTCCATGGCCGAAAGAGGAGGGAGCGCCTATATATCTATCTTCTCATCATCCCTCCGTGTTCCTCTGCACCGGCGATCAAAGGACGAAGTGCTGGAGATGAAATCTGGTGCGACCCCAGCACAGTTTATTCGATTTGACCCTTGCCGCAATATTCCGCGCTGCGATTGTGTCAGCCGGACCAGAGAAGCCGCAGCAGACACACGAAAATTCGTCCCTTGTAGGACGGTTGGATCGAGATATAAGATGACAGATAGGGCATTCCTGGGAAGTATAAGCAGGATCAATGCAGATCACTGGCACACCAGCTATGGCAGCCTTGTAGTCGATATATTGCCTGAGTTGATAGAAGC
>NZ_DAKC01000140.1:0-1322 GCF_002496465.1 Methanosaeta sp. UBA356
CAGATCTGATATCCCCCGGATCATCATGAATCTTGTGGGAATTCCCTGGCTTCCTGCCCTGTGCCAAAGGGAAAAATAATGGCAGAAAAGAGCGAGATGCCTGGAAGGCTTACGCATCAGATGCAGCCGCTGCTTTTGTGATGGGATGGATTGGCGCGGGCTGCCCCTGTCGCCGTAGGCTAGAACGCTGAATTTGTGAATACCGAGCCTAAACAACCTGAACCGGCTCCTTAGAGACCTCGATGGTCTCGCCGCCTATTGGTGGAATGAGCAGGCCCCATTGCAGGCGAGCTGCGATCCACTCTTCCAGAGCCTCAATGAAATTTCTGCGTGCATCCTCAACGGTATGACCTGTGGCCCACACACCATCAAGTTCTGGGACATCTGCAAAATATGGCTCATCGCCATTATCTATGAACTTATACTGCACTTTCTCCAAGGCTGCCTGAATATACTCTGTAAACATGGAAAGACCTATAATGATGGATATGTATTTAGCGAGGAGCCTTTTTAAAATAATGCAAAGGAACACAAGTTACTTAAGCGCTCCAGAAAGCCCTGCTATGGAAATTGATCGAGGCGGATAAATGAAAAGCCATACGGACCTGCAATTGCCCTCAGGACTGGAAGGTCTTGCTGATCTGGCCTTAGATTTGCGCTGGACAGTTCGGTTGACGACAGACAGGGTCTGGGAGCTGCTGGATCCCGAGGCCTGGGAGAAGACCAAAAATCCCTATCTCATCCTGCAAAACATCTCAAAAAGCCGACTAAACGAGCTGGCACAAGACGATGCTCTGAGAACGGAGATAAGAGATTGGCAGGAGAGAAACACGAAATTTCTGGCACAGCCAGGATGGTGCGAGGAGCATTTCAATCTGGACTCTGTGGCCTACTTCAGTATGGAATTCGGCCTTTCTGAGGCCCTTCCCATCTACTCTGGAGGCCTGGGAATCCTGGCTGGAGACCACCTGAAGACGGCCAGCGACCTGGGAGTCCCACTGGTCGGAGTAGGCCTCCTCTACCAGCAGGGATACTTCCGTCAGGTTTTGGCCCAGGACGGATCTCAGATCGAGGCCTTTCCTTATAACGATCCAAACAGCCTTCCCATAGAGCCGGTCCAGGACGAGGAGGGAGGCAGGCTCAGAATCAAGATCAGCCTTCCGGGGAGGCATCTGTACTTAAGGGTTTGGAGGGCTCAGGTGGGCCGGGTGAACCTCTTTCTCCTGGACTCCAACGATCCTCTAAACAGCCCATGGGATAGGGCGATCACCGCCAGCCTTTATGCTCCCGGACAGGAGCTGCGCCTCATCCAGGAGATCATC
>NZ_DAKC01000140.1:1605-8278 GCF_002496465.1 Methanosaeta sp. UBA356
GCCTATAGCTTCATGCATGAGGAAGGCTGCTCATTCCTGGAGGCTCTCTGGGCCACCCGGGCGGGAAATGTATTCACCACTCATACCCCGGTGGAGGCGGGTTTCGATCGATTCGATAGAGATCTTTTGAAAAAATATGCAAAGCATTATACAGACGCTCAAGGCCTCTTTCCGAATGATCTGGTCATAATGGGATTGAAGACCGAAAAGGATGACAGTAGCCCCTTTAACATCGCTCTTCTCGCTCTTAGCGGGAGCTGCTTTGTTAATGGAGTGAGCAGGCTTCATGCCCAGGTGAGCAAGAGGATCTTTCAGTCCCGCTATCCCCGCTGGCCGGAGAATGAGGTGCCTATTGATTACATTACCAATGGGGTTCATATTCCTACCTGGGATTCTCCTGTGGCCCAGAGATTATGGTCTTTGAGCTGTCCGACGGGATGCGGTCTGGACAGCATCGATTACGAGGCAGGAAAGATAGCCAGGCAGAGCGACCAGGATATCTGGAACTTCAGAGCTCTTGCCAGAAAAGACCTAATCGATTATGCTCGCAGGCGTCACGCCCGGCAGATGCAGGAGCATGGAGCCTCGTCTGAGGAGATAGAGACCGCCAGGCACGTCTTGGACCCCAATACCCTCACCATAGGCTTTGCCAGAAGGGCAACCGCCTACAAGCGCACAAATCTTCTCCTCAGGGACGAGGAGAAGCTGGTCAGTATTCTGACCAATCATGATAGGCCGGTTCAGCTCTTGATGGCTGCAAAGGCTCATCCTGCAGATGTCGCTGGGAAGGAGATGGTCAAGCAGATGGCCAACTTCGCCGACCGGCCGGATGTAACGGACCGGGTGATATTTCTCGAGGATTACGATATCGATCTGGCCCAGCATCTGCAGGCGGGAGTGGATTTATGGATTAACACTCCACTCCGTCCCAATGAGGCCTGCGGGACGAGCGGCATGAAGGTTCTGGCCAATGGCGGGCTGAACCTCTCCACTCTCGACGGATGGTGGGATGAGGCCTATGAACCACGGGTGGGCTGGCTGTTGGGAGATGAGGGAGATGAGATTGAGCCCCCTGCAGGCTTTGGGCCGGAAAGAGATGATTTAGATGCCCGGAACCTTTACCGTCTGCTGGAGGAGGAGGTAATACCGCTCTTCTACCAGCGGGACGATCAGGGAGTGCCATCATCCTGGGTGGCAAAGATCAAGGCCAGCATGACTGAGCTAACCCCGCGCTATAGCGGCAACCGGATGATGAAAGAGTATGTAGAGAAAGTCTACCAGCCAGCGGCTGACGCCTATAGAAAGAGGGCAAAAGAGGGAGCAAAGCTGGCGAAGGAGCTGGTGGGTTGGCAGAAGCGGATCAACCAATGCTGGAGAGGCGTTCATTTTGGCCATCAGAAGGTGACCAGGGACGAGGAGGATCGGTGGCACTTTCAGATAGAGGTATATTTAGGCGATGTCTATCCAGATGATATTCAGGTGGAGCTTTATGCCGACCCTCTGCCCCAATCCAGCCGGGTAGAGGAGACGAAGCCGGCGAGGATCCTTATGGATCAGAGAGGGACGCTTACCGGTTCAGTCAATGGGTTCGTTTACTGCGCTGATGTTCCAGCGAACAGGCATGCTGAGGATTATACCCCTCGTATTGTGCCCTATCATCCGGATGCATTTATTCCCCAGGAGGATTCGCATATCCTATGGATGCGCTGATCAGCCGTTTTGAGGTCAAGATCTCTCAGAGATGGAGCCAGCTTGTAGACCTCATCCAAGGCCAATTGTTTTCCTTCCATGGAGATCGCATATCGCATTCCGGGCTCCACAATCAGCAATGCAATCGGGCTTAATCTGAATCCCAGCAGCCGATCTCCAGCGGCAATGACCAGGATCTTGATGATGGGATAGAGCACTCTGGATCCTGCCCTGATCTCTGCTCCTGCCAGTATATGCGTCTGCATCTTGGGGATCCATTTATTTTTAGTGTTTTTATTCATCTAACGCCCCCAGCCGATAGCATCCTTTATCAGCGATCTCATCTCCTTTTCCCGCAGGGCGGAGATAATCGCTGCTGGGATATGGATGGGACGCATTCTGGCCTCTGCCAGAAGCTCTCCCTCCAATCGCTCTTCTTCAAAGAATGGCTCGATCTGGATATCCGCTCCAAGATAACTGAGAAAAGCTGCTATAGACCAGAGCCTTCCAGTCAATATGGCAGTCTCGGAAGGATCATCAAGCCCTAACTTCAGGTGGCAGCGGATGGTCTTGAAGTGGAATGATCTGAAGAGATCCCGAATAAGATCGATAAAGGCGGGCATGGCTGCCAGCACAGACCTGATCCGGCGAACGCTTATTCCATCGGCATCGCCCTCTTCAATAACCTCCAATTCTCCGCCCTTTCCATCCGAGCCAGGATGGCTTTCATCTTGCCCTTCTTTATCCTCTTTTTCCTCATCTTTTTCTTTTTCATCCCCGGTTATCGATGCAATAAGATCGAGTGCTGATGGAGCGGAAGTCTCTCTATATAGCAGTCTGATGTTATGCCACGATATCCAGAGCCTTCCCAGAAGCTGGGTCTCCTTGCTTCTCAAGTCACCGCCTGCGGATATTCCCAGCCAAGATCCTCTCAGCTTTCCCTCAATCAGTTGCCCCTCTTTGCAGAGGAACAGGCATAGACTTAAGGGAATTATCAGAAGGACTAGCAGGAAAGCGATGAAAAGCATTAGGATTATTGCGGCGGATGTTAAAAGGCCAGGAGGCGATATCCCTGTCAGAATGTGTAGGGTCAGTGGCATCAAGAATGCCTCACGCTAAATTAGATCCTGAAATTGTCCTTTGAAATCCCTTCTAAGGCATCTATCAATGGCCCTCTATTCGACGAGCACCGCAGTCTCCCTAGAAGATCTCTTCTCTTTCCTATCCTTTTCTTTTCTCTCCTGGGAAGCAGCAAATCTCTCCAGGATAGATTGGGCAGCACTGGCTATCTCGGCCAGGGGCTGGTTGCCTGAGATATGGCCGGATAGAGGAATCACCTTGACACCATCCTCGCCGGGAATCCCTTTGAACACAACCACAATGGCGATGGGTATGACCCCCACCCCACCACCTGCCTTGACCTTAATGGCCTCGCTCTCCCCTGGTTCCTGGCCGGTGCCAAATCCCATCCCCATCTTGGTGATGGGTATGATGATCTTGTCCTCCAAGTCCATAGGCTCCCCAATTATGTTCCTGGCGGAGAGCACCTTTAGAAGCTCATCCACTGTAGCCCTTATAGCATCGGTGCTCGTCATCTATGTCTCCATTAATAAGATAGTATGCACTATATTTACATCTTCTGGATTGCTGGAAAAGGTATAATTAGACCAAAATCTCTTCAGAAGAGAATAATGTCGGAGGATCTCAGATCAGTCTACAGCCGAGCTCCGGAGATTTTCCAGAGGCTCCGAAAAGAGATCGATAAGGTGATCGTCGGCCAGGACAGGGCCATAGAGCAGCTTTTGGTGTCGATTATCGCCGGAGGGCATGCCCTTTTGGAGAGCAATCCGGGTCTGGCCAAGACTCTGCTTGTGAAGACCACTGCCTCTTGCATGGGCCTGGACTTCAGCAGAATTCAGTGCACGCCGGATTTGATGCCGGCGGATATCACCGGCACCACCATCATAGACGAGATCGGCGGGGGAAAGAAGTTCCGCTTCGAGCCGGGGCCAGTCTTCTCTAATATCGTCTTGGCGGACGAGATCAACCGGGCTTCGCCCAAGACTCAGAGCGCCCTTTTAGAGGCCATGCAGGAAAAACAGGTAACCGTGGGCAACAAAACCTATGCTCTGGACAGGCCCTTCTTCATTTTGGCCACCCAGAACCCCATAGAGATGGAAGGAACCTTCCCATTGCCCGAGGCCCAGCTGGACAGGTTCCTGCTCAAGATCTTCATGGAGTATCCCACGATGGATGAGGAGCTGGAGATCCTGGAGCGGTATACCATCCGGGCAGAGCCCAAGGTCTCCCCTCAAGTGAGCAAGGAGGAGGTTATTGCCCTTCAGAAGCTCTGTCGCGATATACCGATCGCGGATGATCTGAAACGTGCAGTGGTTAACCTGGTCCTGGCCACACGTAACTGGGACGGGGTCCAGTACGGTGCCAGCCCCAGGGCCTCCATCGGCCTCATCTTATCGGCTAAGGCCAGGGCATTTCTGCAGGGGAGGAACTATGTATCCAAAGAAGACCTGCATGTAATGGCCTATCCTGTACTCAGGCATAGAATAATACTGGGATTCGAGGCGGAGAGGAAGGGCCTCACCCGCGACCAGGTGGTAGGTGACATCCTGAAGAGCCTATCGCTATGAGATGAATTATGGATACTGATTTCTTCAAAGAGCTGGAGCGATTCACTCTGCTCGTCCGGAAGCGCGTCTCCACGGCATATAGCGGTGGGAGGAAATCGATGCGATTTGGCCACGGCATCAGCCCGGTGGGCTATCGGGAGTATCGCAAGGGGGACGACTTCAAGCTGGTGGACTGGAAGGTCTACGGAAGGACGGAGAAGCTCTTCATCCGGGAGCATGAGGAGGAGAGAAGCCTTGTGGTCCATATCCTCTTAGACAGCAGCGCCAGCATGGGCTATGCCGGAAAGTATGCCTATTCCTCCCGCCTGGCTGCGGGCTTTGCCTATCTGGCCACCATGGAGAACGAGAAATACACTTTGTCGCGCTTCTGCCACCGGTTCTATCCCGGAGAGCCAAAGCGAGGGAGGAGGAACCTGATTTCATCCATTGCCATGCTTGATGATACTCTGCCCCGAGGAAGAACCAACCTGAAGCTGGTCTCAGAGCTTTTTGCCTCCCAGATCAAGACCACCAGCCTGGTGGTGCTGATATCCGACCTCCTGGAGGATACCGAGGATGTGATAACCAGCATCTTTCGCCTCTCCGGACATGAGCTGGTGGTCATTCAGGTCCTCTCCCCGGATGAGATGGGGATGGGATTCGGCGGGGATGTTAAATTCGTAGATATGGAGAGCGGCCTTTCCGTCATCACCCGGGTGACTGAGGGAGAGCGGGCGGACTACCAGACGAGACTGGCAGAGCATAACGAAAAGATCAGAGAAGCATGTGACCAGGTCGGTGCGAACTATTTCCTCTTCCAGACGGACCGGCCGATATTCGATGCCTTCTCTGAGATGCTCACCCGAGCGGTGGTCTGGAAGACATAGGTCATATATATATTCAAAACCATCTCTGGATAATATAAGATGAATAGCGGACTGCCACGCCAATGAAACCGAATAACAATACCATTAAGCTCAATTACGGCCAGGGTTGCCTCGATCTTCTTGCAGGCGAGGAGGCAAAGGTCGTCCTTCCCCAGGAGCTTCCGCCAGCCGGCTCCGGGGAGGTCGAGAGATCCTTAGATCAGGCGGTTGGAAGGAGGCTGGAGGATTTTGCAGGGGCAAGGTCGGCTTCCATTCTGGTCAGCGATATCACCCGCCCTGCTCCCAGCCACCTCATGCTTCCTCCGCTTGTCAAGAGGATCCGGGAGCTGGGTATCAGGAGTCTGTTTGTTGTCTTCGCTCTGGGCACCCATCGAAGGATGACCGTTGCCGAGGAGGAGTATCTCTTAAAGGACTGCATTTGCTTGCCTCATGTTCAGCACGACTCCAAAGGCTGTGTTCCCCTGGGATGGACTGAGCGGGGAACTCCGGTGGAGGTTCTGGAGGCGGTCGCCTCCTCTGACCTGATAGTGGCTACGGGAAATATCGAGTATCACTATTATGCCGGCTTCAGCGGCGGGGCAAAGGCCATTCTCCCCGGGGTTAGCTCCGAGCCCTCTGTGGTCAGGAATCACGAGCTGATGAGGGATCCTGCGGCAACTACCGGGAACCTGAAAAGCCCCGTCCGCCTGGATATGGAGGATGCTGCCCGAATCGCGGATCTGGATTTCATACTTAACACTGTCTTGAATAGCCAAAAGGAGATCGTCCTGTCTACCGCTGGAGACTTCATAAAGGCGCATAGAGTGGGGGCGGCGGCAGTTGACCGGATGTATCGCCGTTATGTGGAGCCGGCGGAGATCGTAGTCAGCTGCGCCGGAGGCAGGCCCAAGGACCTCAATTTATTCCAGGCCCAGAAGGCTTTGGACAATGCCAAGAATGCCGCCCTTCCCGGCGGTACCATCATCCTCTTAGCGGAATGTTGCGAGGGGCTGGGCCATCCGGCATTCGAGCGCTGGGCCTGCGAGGCCTCGTCTGCCGAGGACTGCTGGGAGCGGTTCGGCAGGGAGTACGAGTTTGGAGGGCACAAGGCGGCCTTCCTGGCCAGGGAGTCGATGGAGCACCATCTGATTCTGGTCTCTTCCATGCCCAGGGATAAGGTCGAGATGTGCTTTATGAATCCGGCAAAGACTCTGGATGAGGCTTTGGCCATGGCCAAAGCGAGGCAGGGCAAGGATGCGAGGATGCTGGTCATGCCTTACGGGAACCTGACCCTGGCGGTGGGGAAACGGGCTTCTGCTCACGGATCTTGGCCTTGAGAGATTCATTCTCAAATCTTAATTGCTCATTTTGATCTTGAAGTTGCCGAATGATCTCAGATTTGCTCATGCACTCATTTAAAATATATATATCATTACTTAATATTTATGGTATAATTTATCTCAACATGACTGTACTTTCCAACTTTTTAAC
>NZ_DAKC01000133.1:0-12065 GCF_002496465.1 Methanosaeta sp. UBA356
ATAAAAGGAAGAGATGCAGATTTCATTCTTCCTCCATATCCCGGAATATGGTCTGCTCTCTTCCCGGTCCAACCGATACCGCAGATATTTCCACACCCAGCAGGTCCTCGAGCTTTTCTACATAATCGCGGGCATTCTCGGGCAGATCGTCATAGTCTTTGACCTCGGTTATATCCTCCGTCCAGCCGGGCACTTCTTCATAGATGGGCTTGCAGCGGGCAAGGTCTGTGGTGCTCTCCGGCGGATAGCCAAGGGTATCGCCGTCCAGATCGTAGCCCACGCAGATCTTTATGGGATTGATGCCCGTGAGCACATCAAGCTTGGTGAGGGCCATCTCAGTGTAGCTGTTGAGATATACGGACTTCAGGCCTAAGACGGCATCAAACCAGCCGCATCTGCGCGCCCTTCCCGTGGTGGTGCCGTATTCTCCACCCTTCTCTCTCATCTGCTCGCCCAGGGAATCGACTAGCTCCGTGGGCATGGGCCCCTCGCCCACCCGGGTGATGTAGGCCTTGATCACTCCCACCACGTTGTCGACCATCACCGGGCCCACGCCCAGATTTGCGCAGGCGCTTCCTGCGATGGTGAAGCTGGAGGTTACAAACTTCTGGGTGCCGTGAATGACATCCAGAAATGCCCCTTGAGCCCCTTCAGCCAGGACGCTCTTCTCCTCAAGGATAGCGATGTTGATCTCTCGCGAGACATCGGCGATCCTGCTCTTCAGTTTCTTTCCGATCTCCAGATACTCATCGATGTAAGGCGCATATCTGACTACAGTCGGGTCGCCGCCCATATCAAGGATTGCTTTCTCCTTGCCAGGCGCGATCTCCTTCAGCTTGGCTTCCAGTAAGGCAGGATCGGTGAGGTCACCCATCTGGACCTCCTCGCGAGCGACCTTGTCCACATAGGCAAATCCAATGCCACGGTTTGTGGTCCCGATCTTTTCCGTCCTCGCCTTCTCACGCAGGCTGTCCAGCTCGATGTGATAGGGCATGATGATCGTCGTCTTGGGATCAATTCCCAAGTCGACCTTGATGCCTTCAGACTCCAGGGACTGAATTTCATTCCATAAAACCCGGGGGTTAAGCACCACACCGGGCCCGATCAGAAGCCTGCGGCCGAAGATCGCGCCGCTGGGAACCAGATGGAGCTTGTATGTCTTTCCTCCCACAACCACCGTATGACCTGCATTGTCGCCTCCCTGGAAACGAACAATGACATCGTAGTTCTCTGCCAGTAGATCTATAACCTTGCCTTTTCCCTCATCACCAAACTGCGCACCGGTGAGTATTGTAAACATACTCCGTGAGATGGCCGGTCACGTAGATAACTATTTTGATGGAAATCATCCCTTTCTGTGATCCAGATTGGAGCAGACATGCTCTGCTATCGCTTCTGTGACATCTATTCCCAGGGCATCATAGATCCCTTTGCCTGAGGGGGTCCCGTTCACCTCTATTGTCGTCAGGCCATCCTTGCTCTCCAGGAGGTCGACGCCGCAATATATGGCACCAACAGCGCGGGCAGATCTTGCCGCCAGGTCCTCCAGCTCACGGGTTTTCGGACAGGGGGTGGGCCGGCCACCCTGCGCCAGGTTGCTGATCCATTCTCCCGGTGGAGCATTGCGATAGATGGCTCCCTGCAATCTGCCGTCCACCACGAAAGCCCGGATATCGCGCGCTGAGCCGGAGGTGACATTGATAAACTCCTGCAGGTAGACCATCCCCCTCCTCTCCACTATCTCCCTCAGACTCTCGATGTCTGCCTGCTTGCTGCTCTTTAAGAGGATGATATCCTTTCCTTTATAGCCGAAAAGCGGCTTGGATACCGCCGTTTTAAAGGAATAAAGGGCCTCCTCGGCAATCTTTGGGCTGGTGGTGGCCACAGTCCTCGGTGTGGGCACCGAAGCGCCATGCAGCCTCCTGGATGTAGCATACTTGTTTGCCGCACTGGAGATGGCTTCGGGGGGATTGATGACTGAAATTCCCAACTCCACGAGGGCAGTCAGGGCCTCGAAGCGAAAGGAGACATCGACCGCCCCCCGCCTCCCCAGGTCGCGGACCACCAGGGCGTCCAGGTCCAGGAGGTTAACGTCGCCGCAACTAAAATCCAGCCTTTTACCGATTCCGCTTTTAAGCTCTGAGAAATCAAGGAATGTCGCATCCATCTGCCGCCGGGAAAATGAGGCCATTAAAGCCTGAGCCGTCCAGTCGTCCCGGTCGGAGACCACGATTCCAACTTTCATGGGCGAGATTTGGCGATCAGATATAATATCTTGATTGTATCCAAGCCTCCCCGGCGTTGAGGGGGCCAGGGCAGGTATCGAGTGGGTAGCGGGATAATTTACCCTAGTGGTTTGCGGAATACGGAATAAAACCGCAGAGGCGCAGAGCGCACGGAGGACGAACGAACGGAGACGACTATTTGCTCAGAAATATGCTATTTTTTTCAAGTGCTGGTAATAAGGTAAATTTCCACGTCTCTGCGAACTCTGCGTCTCTGCGGTTAATATTCGTAGCTGAATATTCAAACACATGGTAGTTACTGAATAAAACCTCAGAGTCACAGAGCGCACAGGGGATCATGAAAAAATGTCGAATTCTTGTGACTAGCGCACGAACCCACACTAAATAGCGAGGAGCCAAAAAGAAAAAGTTATTCCGCTCAGCCGAGAAGCGGAATCATATCGAGTGACTTGGGATTGACGACAGAGGACGTGTCGGCAATCTTCTCTCCAAGGGCCCGAGCTTTGATCAAGGGGCGCACAGGCTTACCTGCCTTGTTCCTGGGGATATCCTCGACAAATACCACATCCGAGGGTATGGCAATCGGACCCAGGGTCTTGCGTACAAAGGTCTTGATATCCTTCTGCAGGTTGGCGTCACCCTCTATCCCGGGGTTGAGGACGGCATAGACCACAATGCTCTCGCCCTTAACCTTGTCTGGCTTGCCCACCACAGCAGCGGCTTTCACTGCGGGGTGCTTTTCGGCTGAGGCTTCCACCTCTGCATTGGAGATGCGGTGGCCCGCCACCTTGAGGACATCGTCTCCCCGTCCCAGGGCCCAGATGTAGCCATCCTCATCCACCCGGGCTTTATCTCCGGAGAAATATTTGCCCGGGAAAGTGGACCAGTAGGTCTCATTATACTGGGCTGGATCCCGATAGATCTCCCTGAGCATGGACGGCCAGGGCTCGGTGATGATGATATCGCCTGTGGCTCCAGCAGCTGATGGCTGGCCGTTCTCATCCACTACCCGGACATTATATCCGGGCAGGGGGAATGAGGGTGAGCCGGGCTTGAGCGGGGTTATGGGCAGGGGGGCTATTACCTGAGAGCAGGTCTCGCTCTGGAACCAGGTGTCCATAATGGGAGCAGCCCCGCCGCCCACATACTTCCTCCACCAGATGAAGGCGTCGGGATTCATGGCTTCGCCCACCGATCCCATCAGCCGGACGGTGGAGAGGTCGTACTTCTGCGGCCAATTCGGCCCCTCATTCATGAACATCCTGATGGCGGTGGGGGCAGTATAGATCACACTGACCCCGTACTCCTCGATGATGGAGAACCAGCGGCCAAAGTCGGGGTAGTCGGGTGAGCCCTCGTACATGACGCTCGTCGCTCCCACACAAAGCGGTCCATAGGCGATGTAGCTGTGCCCGGTGATCCATCCGATGTCTGCTGTGCACCAGTAGACATCGGTATCCTTGATATCAAAGACCCAGGAGGTGGTGTATGCAGGCCCAACGCTGGTCCCGGCATGGGTATGAACTATTCCTCTGGGCTTGCCTCCAGCGCCTGCGGTGTAGAGGATGAAGAGAGGATCTGCGGAGTCCATGGGCAGCGTGTCGAATGTTGCCGGCTGGCCGGCCACAAAATCGTCCCACCAGACATCCCTTCCCTCCTGCATGGCGGTCTCCTGGCCGTTCCTCTTTACCACTACCACCTTCTCGATGTACTCAAGGCCGGCGATGGCCTCATCTGCCTGGGGCTTGGTGGCGATGGGCTTCCCCCGGCGATAAGAGCCATCGCAGGTGATCAGGACCTTTGGCTGGCAATCCTCCAGGCGGTCGCGGACGGCTACGGCGGAGAATCCTGAGAAGACCACCACATGGATGGCGCCCAGCTTTGCGCAGGCGAGCATGGCCACCGGCAGCTCGGGAATCATGGGCAGGTATATTCCCACCCGATCGCCCTTCTTGACCCCCATCTTTTGGAGGGCATTGGCGAATCTATTGACATCTCTGTAAAGCTCGTAGTAGGTTATCTTGCGCACGTCACCCACGGGCTCGCCCACAAAGATGTAGGCCAGTTTGTTCCGCCGCCATGATTTGGCGTGCCTGTCCAGGGCATTATGGGCGATATTGATCTTGCCGCCAGTGAACCATTTTGCAAAGGGGGCTTTCCACTGCACAACATCCTTGTAGGGCTCGAACCAGTCGGCATAGGTCCTGGCCATCTCATCCCAGAACTGGACATAGTTCTCAGAGCACCAGGCTCTCAGCTCTTTCTCCGACTTCATGCCCTTCTCCTTCATCCAGGCCATGACATTGGAGCTCTCCACAAGGTCCTCAGGCGGATAGAACAGGCCGCCATTAGGGTTCTGAGCAGAATTTTCTGTTTTATTATCAACCATTTTAAATCGCCTTACTATATTAGAGCTTTAAAAGGCATTATTTGTCTTTATGTGATTTATTCACCTATGATTAATTGTTTGTGACACTGTAATGCCTTTTAGACAATTAATTTAAGTTTCATTACAAGGATATAAGTTTGTTGAATCCTATTTATGATGATATATTCTCTTTTGACTTATTTTATCTTTAATGGTCTTTTAAGCTAGATTTATGGTGTTTTTTCCCATAATAAATTCTTGTTGATTGAGAAAAGCGAATCTATTGGCTATCTGCAATTGCGTCGAATCCCTGGTTTATTCGGAGGTCATGGTTGGATGAGCATTGTTGTCGCAGCAAGCTGGGAGAAATCGGAATCATATGGTCCAGGAGTGCCGATGGTATTGCCCAGATAATGCCTCTGGCGGGAAATATAGCCGTTTATCACGATTCCTTAATTTTGGGCTTTCAAATCAGCAGCATAATTGTAATCATTCATTTTTGCGTCTATTTGGCATGATCCTTGGAATTAATAAAAAAAAGAGGGTGATATCCCGCTTACAGGTCAATGCGCGGGATGTTGTCCACTGACTCGGGATTAGCCAGAGCAGAAAGGTCTCCGGTCTCCTTGCCCAGGGCCTTGGCCTTGATGACACGGCGCATGATCTTGCCGGACCTGGTCTTGGGGACATCCTTCACGAAGTAGACCTTGTCCGGGTAAGCGACCGGGCCCAGTACCTTGCGGACGTGGACGGAGATCTCTTTCGCGAGCTCGGGAGATTCAGCAACGCCATCTCTGAGTATGACGAAGGCCACGATCTTCTCGCCCTTGACCTCATCAGGCTGGCCGACGACGGCTGCCTCAGCGACCTTGGGGTGAGAAACGGCGGCGGACTCGACCTCAGCATTGGAGATTCTGTGTCCTGCAACCTTCAGCACATCATCGATTCTGCCCTGGATCCACCAGTAGCCATCCTTGTCGCGGGTGGCCTTGTCTCCAGCCAGATATGTGCCGGGCTTAACCTGCCAGTACATATCCCAGTACTCCTTCTTGTACCTGACTTCATCTCTGAAGAAGGCACGGAGCATGCTTGGCCAGGGAGTCTTCTGAACGATGTTGCCGCCGTAACCGAGTGGCACGGAGTTGGCATCCTCGTCAAAGATATCGGTGTTGAATCCGGGCAATGGGAAGCACACGGAGCCGGGCTTCTCGGGTGTCATGACCAGAGGAGCGATGACATGGCATCCGGTCTCAGTCTGCCACCAGGTGTCGATGATTGGTGCCCTGTCAGAGCCGATGTTCTTTCTGAACCACATGTAGGCTTCTGGGTTCAATGGCTCGCCCACAGAGGCCAGGATCCTTACCTTGGACAGGTTGTACTTCTTCACGAATTCCTCGCCGGTCTTCATGAACATCCTGATGGCAGTGGGTGCGGTGTAGAATACAGTGACACCGTACTTCTCAATGATAGACCACCAGCGGCCCAGATCGGGGAAGTCGGGAGAGCCTTCGTAGAGAATGGTTGAGGCGCCGAGGCACAGGGGACCGTATACCACGTAGCTGTGGCCGGTGATCCATCCGCAGTCTGCAGTGCACCAGAAGACGTCATCATCGTGGACGTCCATTACCCAGGAGGTTGTCTGAGCGGGTGTGACGGCATATCCGCCGTGAGCGTGCTCAATACCCTTGGGCTTGCCGGTTGTGCCGGAGGTGTAGAGGATGAACAGCCTGTCTTCTGGATCGAGCATGACGGTCTCGCACTCTTCGGACTGGCCCTTCACGAAATCATCATAATAGACATCGCGTCCCTCGGTCATGGGTACTGCTACCCCGGTTCTCTTGACGACGACTACCTTCTGAACGGAGGGTGCAGTCTTCATTGCCTCATCCACATTGGGCTTGAGAGGCAGTGGCTTGCCGCGCCTGTAGAAGCCGTCAGCGGTGACGACAACCTTGGCCTCAGCATCGTTGACCCTGCTGTTCAGGCCGCCGGAGGAGAATCCAGAGAAGACGATGGTGTGAATGGCTCCGATCTTGGCGCATGCCAGCATGGTGATGGGCAGCTCTGGGATCATGGGGAGGTAAGCGACGACTCTGTCACCCTTGACTACACCAGCGCCCTTGAGGGCATTGGCCATCTTGTTGACCTCGATATAGAGCTGGCCGTAGGTGATATCCCTGGCATCTCCAACGGGCTCGCCGATAAAGTGGTAGGCGACCTTGTCCTTCTTGGCCCCCTTGGCATGCCTGTCCACGGCATTGTAGGCCACATTGATCTTGCCGCCGGTGAACCACTTGTAGTAGGGCTTGCCGGAGTCATCCAGGACCTTGGTGTAGGGCACAGACCAGTCAGCATAGGTCTTGGCCATCTCGTCCCAAAACTCAATATAATTATCAGAACACCACTTGCGCATCTCCATCTCAGTCTTGAAGCCCTTCTTCTTCATCCACTGATATGCATTGGAATACTCAATTATGTCCTGAGGGGTGTTGAAAATCCTTGTCTCTTCCTGCAGAGAAGCAGTCTTTGCTGTTTCAGCCAATTTCATACCTCCTTCAAATCTCGATCTGGCGTTCCCGGCTCCCGATTTTGTCAGACTTGGTTTTTGAAGAGAACTCTATAGACCTTCAGAATGTCTCTTCTGGTCGACTTTCCTCTTAATTGCACATCTTGCGCGTCGCAGGGAGCTCGATGAACTTCGAATCGAAGACTTCTTGCTCATTTATAAAGTTATCGCGATATTAATCATCACTTAAATTAATGGTAATTATTTATCACAAGAATACTGAGTTGCCTTGCATCAATTTAAATATTTTTCTAAAGGAATGCCAAAATAAATGCTTAGATGTAAGCAGCACAATAATATGACAAAAAAAGGATATAAAAAAGTATGCCCGCTCAGATGAGCGGGATGGCATCAACTGCATCGGGGTTGGCCAGAGCGGACAGATCTCCGGTGGGCTTTCCTAATGCCTTGGCCTTGATGACGCGGCGCATGATCTTGCCGGATCTGGTCTTGGGCACATCCTTGACGAATAAGACCGTCTCCGGATAAGCAACTGGGCCCAAAACTGTGCGGACATGCTTGGCCAGTTCCTTCTTCAGCTCCTCAGTCTCCTCCTGTCCAGTCCTTAGGATGACGAAGGCAACTATGACCTCACCCTTGACCTCATCAGGCTTACCGATAACTGCAGCCTCCGCCACCTTGGGGTGAGATACCAGTGCCGACTCCACCTCGGCGTTGGAGATCCTGTGTCCTGCAATCTTCAACACATCGTCGATCCTGCCCTGGATGAAGAAGTATCCGTCCTTGTCTTTCATTGCCTTGTCGCCAGCCAGGTATGTGCCGGGCCTGATATCCCAGTAGGTGGACCAGTACTCCTTCTGGTACCTTTCGGGATCTCTGTAGAAGGCCCTGAGCATGGATGGCCAGGGTGTGTTGCTGACGATATTGCCTCCAGAGCCGAGAGGAACCGGGTTTGCTTCCTCGTCCAGGACATCGATATTGAATCCTGGGAGCGGGAATGTCGCAGAGCCGGGCTTCAATGGAGTTATAGGCAGGGGAGATACCAGGAATGTGCCGGTCTCAGTCTGCCACCAGGTGTCCATAATCGGCAACTTGCCAGCGCCAAAGGTGTTTCTATACCACATCCAGGCCTCGGGATTTATGGGCTCGCCCACAGATCCGAGCAGCCTCAGGCTGGAAACATCGTACTTCTTGGCCCAGGAATCTCCGGCCTTCATCAACATCCTGACTGCTGTTGGAGCAGTGTAGAAGACTGATACCTTGTTGTCCTGAATTATCTTGTACCACCTTCCCAGGTCTGGGAAGTCAGGAGAACCCTCATACATTATGCTGGTTGCACCAAGAACGAGCGGCCCGTACACAATGTAGCTGTGGCCGGTAATCCATCCGATATCGGCTGTGCACCACCATACATCATTGTCCTTAACATCAAAGACCCAGTGCAGAGTCTGAGCGGGTCCCACCTGGTATCCGCCATGGACATGCTCAATACCCTTAGGTTTACCGGTAGTTCCAGAGGTGTACAGGATGAACAGGCGATCCTCTGAATCCATCTTCTCGCACTCGCATGCGTCGGACTTTCCGGCCACAAGGTCGTCCCACCAAATATCTTTGCCCTCTTTCATGGGGACGGCAACGCCCGTCCTCTTGCACACCACTACATTCTTCACCGATGGGGTATTAGCTGTAGCTTCGTCGACATTTGGCTTGAGGGGCAGCGGCTTGCCGCGCCGGTAGAAACCATCCACAGTAATAACCACTTTGGCCTCGGCGTCCATGATTCTGCTGTTCAGGCCGCCAGAGGAAAATCCAGAGAATACAATGCAATGAATGGCGCCAATCTTGGCTATGGCCAGCATGGCGATGGGCAGTTGAGGGATCATGGGCATGTATAACATGACTCTGTCTCCCTTTACCACGCCCAGGCTCTTCAGGCCGTTGGCGAACTTATTGACCTCCTTTTCCAGCTGTGCATAAGTGATCTTTTGAGTGGGCTGATCGGTGGGCTCAGGCACGAATATATAGGCCACCTTATCTTTCTTGGCCCCCTGGGCATGCCTATCCACGCAGTTGTGGGTCACATTGCACTTGCCGCCCACGAACCATTTGGCATATGGTGGCTTCCATTCTAGGGTTGAGGACCAGGGCTCAAACCAATCTGCGTAGGTCTTGGCCATCTCTCCCCAGAACTGGATGTAGTTGGCAGAGCACCAAAGGCGCATCTCGCGCTCTGTCTTGAAGCCTTTCTCTTTCATCCACTTCATTACGTTGGAGTTCTCTGCCAGATCCTTGGGTGCCTCGAATATCCTTGTCTCTTCCAGTAAAACTGATGTCTTTGCAGTTGCTTTTTCCTCAGCCAAATTTACAGCCTCCTTTATAATCCCCACGTCTTCCCAACTCTCCGCCTGATCTATCCTGATGCCAGGCAGCCAGCCCAACGCAGCCATCTGGCATTCTTTTATTGTCGCATTAGGGCCAAAATCCCAGCCAGCAGGAGCCATTGGGAATATTGTAGCGATCGATAATTAACCTGTTTTTTCATTTATAAATCTATCGAGGTGACTTAACGTTATGATTGATAATTATCATTATTTAACGTGATTAACAAAACACTAGGCTTTTAGAAATTGCCATATTGTATGGATGAGAACGTTAAAGCAATCAATCAAGACTTGATGGAAAAAGAAGACTTTAGCTCCGCTAATCTGATAAAAAAAATAGGATCCCCATCAGACGATCTTGGGGATCCCATCCACTGCTTCTGGATTCATCAGGGTCGATATGTCCCCAACCGGGTTTCCAAGGGCCCTCGCCTTGACGACACGGCGCATTATCTTGCCGCTCCTCGTCTTCGGGAGGTCGTTGACGAAGTGGACCTCCGTGGGCGCAGCCACCGGCCCAAGGGTCTTCCTGACGAAAGCGATCGCATCCTTTGCCAGCTCAGGGGACGGTTCATTTCCGACCCTCAGAATGACGAAGGCGACGATCGACTCGCCCTTAACCTCGTCGGGCTTTCCAACTACTGCCGCCTCGGCTATCTTGGGGTGAGCCACCAGGGCAGACTCGACCTCGGCGTTGGCTATCCTGTGGCCTGCGACGCTGAGAACATCATCGATTCTGCCCTGGATGAAGAAGTAGCCGTCCTTGTCCCTCTGCGCCTTGTCTCCAGCGAGATAGACGCCGCGGCGGCCGGGAACATCCCAGTAGAACTGCCAGTACTCCTTCATGAACCTCTCTTTGTCGCCCCAGAACGCCCTGAGCATCGAAGGATAGGGCTTCAATGCCACTATGTTGCCTCCGGATCCCAGAGGAACCTCATTCCCTTCCTCATCCAGGATGGATATGTCATATCCGGGGAGCGGGAATGTGCACGATCCGGGCTTCAGTGGCGTGATGGGCAGCGGAGAGTTGAGGAAGGTTCCGGTCTCGGTCTGCCACCAGGTGTCCATGATCTGGAGCTCGCCTCGTCCAATGTGCTCACGATACCACATCCAGGCCTCCGGATTGATCGGCTCGCCGACGGATCCCAGTAGCCTCAGGCTTGAGAGGTCGTACTTATCAGGCCATTCTGCGCCCTGCTTCATGAACATCCTTACCGCCGTGGGGGCAGTGTAAAGGACGGTGACCTTGTGGTCCTGGATGTTCTTCCACCACCTACCGAAGTCTGGATAGTCTGCAGCGCCCTCGTACATGAGGCTGGTCATGCCCAGAATGAGCGGAGCGTAGACGATGTAGGAGTGACCGGTGACCCATCCAATATCGGCGGTACACCACCAGACATCGTCGTCCTTCAAGTCGAAGACCCAGTGAAGCGTCTGAGCCGGTCCGACGGCGTTTCCGCCCGTTGCGTGCTCGATACCCTTGGGCTTGCCGGTTGTGCCGGAGGTGTAGAGGATATACAGCCTGTGCTCCGGGTCAACCCATACCGGCTCACACTCTTCGGACTGGCCCTTGACCAGATCATGCCACCAGACGTCCCTGCCCTCTTTCATGGAAACGTCAACGCCCGCACGCTTGTAGACGATAATCTTCTCAACTGACGGAGCGCCGCCAGCTGCCTCGTCGGCGTTCGGCTTCAGAGGCACCGGCTTTCCGCGCCTGTAGAATCCATCCACGGTGATGATGGCTCTGGAACCGCAGTCAGCAGCCCTGTCCATCAGGCCTTTGGAGCTGAATCCGGAGAAAACCACGCTGTGGATGACGCCGAGCTTGGCGCAGGCGAGCATGGCGATGGGAAGCTGGGGTATCATGGGCATGTAGATGCTGACCCGATCCCCCTTCTTCAAGCCGAGGCTCTTGAGGCCGTTTGCGAACTTATTGACCTCCTTATAGAGGTCGCCGTAGGTGATCTTCTGGACTGGCTGGTCTGTCGGCTCTGGTATCCATATGTATGCAACTTTGTCCTTCTTTGCGCCCTTGGCGTGCCTGTCCACGGCGTTGTATGTGATGTTGATTTCACCTCCAGTGAACCAGTGGAAGTAGGGCATCTCCGAGTCGTCCATCACCTTAGTATAGGTCTTGTGCCAGTCAACGTACGTCTTTGCCATCTCGTCCCAGAACTCGAGGTAATGCTCATCAGAGGAGCACCAAGCACGCATCTCCTTCTCAGTCTTGAACCCTTTCTTCTTCATCCACTGCATCACGATTGACTTTTCTACCAACTCTTTTGGCGGATTAAAGATTCTGGTCTCGTCCTGAAATACTGTCGTCTTCAACTTCTTGTCTTCTTTGCCAGCCAATTTCAACACCTCCTAAATCAAAGCCTAATATTTCGCGCACTTTTCTCCTATCCCAGGGAAAACTTGACGCGAAGAACCTGCCCGCTGTCCACTCTAATTCGTCATAGAGAACAGCAGTTTTGCACATTTCCGATTTGTCTTTCAGATAAATAAGGTTTTTGCTTGTTAATAATTATAAATAATAA
>NZ_DAKC01000074.1:0-7643 GCF_002496465.1 Methanosaeta sp. UBA356
TCCATCATCCTGGATGATTAGGAGCCTGATGTCTCTGCTCCCGTACGATAGCCTGGACCCCTTCTGCAGGACGGCGATATCATCAAATCATCTCCTGGACTCAATTCTGCAGGCGGCCATCTTGTATTCCGGGATCCTGGATACGGTATCAAGGGCGTCGGATGTCAAGAGGTTGGTCCCGTGATAATGGAAGGGCATGAAGGCCATCCCCGACATGACCCTATCCGAAATTTTTGCGCGTGCCTCCGCCTCCCCCCGGCGGGTTTTCACTGCCACCATTTCGCCCTCGGTGATCTTGAGATTTGAGGCATCAACGGGATTGACCTCCACATACAGCACCGACTCCCGCTCCTGCAGTGACGGGCTGCGCATGGTCATCGAGCCGCCATTGTAATGAAGCACTACCCTTCCTGTGCTGAGCAGAATGGGATACTCCGGGCTGGTGACCTCGCCGGGAGGAGTGTTTTGCAGGTCGAAGATCCTCGCCCTGCCGTCCGAGGTGGAGAACCTCTGCAGGTGCAGTATCTCCGTTCCGGGATGCTGCTCATCTGGGCAGGGCCAGAGGACTCCTCCGATCTTCGATATCCTTTCCTGGCTCATGCCTTTGTATTGGGGCACCAGGCTGCGGATCTCCTCCAGCACCTGGGAGGGGTTATCATAAGCCATCCCTTCTCCCAGTCCCAGCCGCCTGGCGATCTCGCAGATGATCCAGACTCCCTCTTTTGCCTCCCCCGGAGGCTCTATGGCCCTGTCGATCCATTGCACTCTTCTCTCCATGGAGGTATAGCTGCCGCTCTTCTCCGCCCAGGCGGCAGCAGGCAGGATGACGTCCGCCATCTTCGCTGTGGGAGTCATGAATATCTCCTGCACCACCAGGAAATCCAGGCTCTCCAGAGCGCGGCGGGTCTTATTGACATTGGCGTCGCATACTATCGGATCCTCTCCGGTGATGTAAAGGGCCTTGAGGCGTCCGTCTATTGCTGCATCGTTCATGTCGGTCGAGGTCAGGCCTGGGCCGAGGGGCAGGTCAGTGGCATTCCAGGCCGCCCGGAAAAACTCAATCGTCTTGGGATCCACCGATCTCCTGTAGCCGGGATAGAACTCCGGCATTCCCCCCACATCGCAGTTCCCCTGGACATTGTTCTGGCCGCGCATGGGCCAGACGCCGGCTCCAGGCCTTCCTATCTGGCCGCAGATGAGGGCAATGGTGGCGCAGGTCATAACGTTATCAGTTCCAGAGACGTGCTGGGTGATGCCCATGGAATAGAGCAGAGCTGAGGCGGAAGACTTTGCATAGACCCTGGCTGCCTTTACGATCTCGGCAACGTCCAGGCCCGTCTTCTCTGCCGCCTCTTCTATTGAGAAAACCGACAGGCTCTCTTTGAGCTCTTGGAAGCCGGTGGTGCGGGAGCTAATAAAATCAGCATCTTCCAGACCTTCATCGACGATGACCTTCATCATCCCCCGGAGAAGATCTATGTCCGATCCAGGATTCAGGCGAAGGTGGATGTCCGCCATCCAGGTGGTGGAGGTGATCCGGGGATCGGCCACAATCACCACTGCCCCATTGTCCTTTGCCTTCTCTACCCAGCGGGAGACTATTGGATGGGCCTCGGTGAAGTTGGTGCCGATGGCGAAAATGCATTTGGAGTTCTCCAGGTCGAGAAGGTTGTTGGTCATGGCGCCGGCGCCAAAGGAGGCGCCCAGACCCATCACAGTGGGTGAATGGCAGAGCCTGGCGCAGTTGTCCACGTTGGGCGATCCCAGGAGCCGGGCCATCTTCTGCATCAGGTAGTTCTCCTCGTTATTGCAGCGGGAGGAGACGAGAAAGCCCAGGGACTTCGGGCCATACCGTTCCAGGTTCCTTGCCAGACCCTGAGCCACCAGCTCCAGGGCCTCGTCCCAGCTTATGGGAATGAAATCGCTTCCAGACCTTTTCAGGGGATACACGAGGCGTTCCTGGTTATTCAAAAGCTCCAGAACGGAGTTTCCCTTGGGGCAGAGAGCGCCAACGCAGGTTGGGTGGTCGATCATGTATTTGATGCCTGTTGCTTTGCCCTTCTCGACCTGGATGAATAGGCCGCAGCCCACAGCACAATAGGGGCACAGGGATGCGATCAGCTTGGTCGACATAATAGTGGCACCTCATCCAGAACTGTATTCTTGCGAGCGTCATTCACAATGGTCAGCATATTCACCATCAGTAGCACCTGCCAGCATATACATTCCGGGTATCTAATATATGAATATATTGCATCAACGCATCAACGCTGACTGCTATATCTCAGCTCGAACTCTGCATGTTGCAGGCATTGCAGAACCTGGAAGGTAGTATGGATATGGATGGTTTAGTAGTTCGGGCCTTTGGCCGGATCTATTTTAAATATTGGGAGCCTCAATCGGACCTACATTCCCACAGTCACTTTTAAGCATGCAATGGAGAGGATTTAAAAGATGGCCTTTGAGATTGAAGGATTAAATTCAATCCCCCTCAGGCCTGCAAGAAAAGGCAAGAATAAGAGCGAGAAGGAGATCAGCGATTTTGCTCAGATCAAGTGCCTCTCCGACCTGGAGAGGGCTTCAAGAGAGGTAATCTGGCAAAATTTCGAGAAGTTGACCGCTTACATCTTTGAGCAGAATGATTTTTTAGTTGAGATAAATGCGGTGAAAACCCATAAGAGAAAACGCAGGCAGTACGATGTTATCGCCCGCAGGATGGACAGTACGATTCTGGTGGAGTGTAAGAAATGGTCAGGCCATCGCTCCCGGTTATCGGCTCTAAGAAGAGCTATTGAGCAGCATAAGGAACGATGCGAATTCTACCGGACGCTGACGGGAACAGAGGGTATTGCAGTTGTGGTGACTCTGATCGAAGAAGAGATAAAATCCTATGAGGGCGTGCCGATGGTGCCCATTTTGAAGCTCAACTCATTCATAAGAGAGATGAAAAGCGGCATCTATGAAGATCAGAGTCTAGAGCTTCAATGCGATTATCCCGAAGTGTCTGCCCTAAAGGATAATGGGGACGATTCCGATTGAAGCTATATGCCAAGAGACCGTTGCCCGATTCTATTCATCAAATCGATATGATTGGACGATCCTCATCATAGGTTCCGGAGCTGCATAGTAATCGGATAGGAACAATCGCCATCGATGCATATCTGAGGAGACATATCGGAACAGCTTCCATCGATGCAGATCGCATTTGCAGGGCAGATATTTCCGCATGCACCACAGTTCAGTGGATCGATGCTGGTGTCAGTGCACTTTTCATTGCAGACATCCAGGCCCGCCATGCAGGTGCAAACACCTTTGATGCAGACCATTCCTAAAGAGCAGACATTTCCGCACGATCCGCAGTTTTGAGTGTCTGTCGACAAATCGAAGCAAGTTCCATTGCAGGGGAACATGCCATCCAGACAGCTCATATTGCAGGGCGAGGTGATATTGATGCAGGTTCCGTTGCAGGGGAACATGTCATCCGGGCAGACTGGACCAGAGGAAGGAGCGGCCAGGCCGTCGGCAGTTGCACAGGCGACAAGAATTAGAATCAATGAGAGCATCAGTATCATTGGAGATGAATTAATCATAACCACTCATTTGCATCAATTGTATGTATCATTTTCTCTCATCTACCACTGCTGCAACATCTGGGCTCGAAACAGCTCAATTGCTGTCCGATCTCACCCTGGACAGCTTTGACTGCATGGAGATCTCCTTGTCCAGGCGCATGTCTATTCTTATAGTGGTGATTATCCTTTTAACCCCCATCTGAACGAGCTTATCGTTGGCCTTCTCCATCAGATCGAATAGCTCCTGGAGGCTCTTGCCCTCTACTGCGGTGGACATGGGACCTGGAATGAAGTTCACCTCTGCCTCCCCTAAAATATGGTGGATGGCTTTGATGTAGTCTCCTGCGCTGGTCCCCGATCCCATGGGGACCATGGAGAATTCAGCTACTATCATGATAATACTGTAGTACTGCAAGATATAGAAATGTTTTCTAGATGTTAAAGCTCGCTCATGCTCGTAGTTTAATCATCTTGAAAGATCCGTTTATGACCGCAAATGAGAAATGCGTGATTCGTCTCTCTGATGAAAGAGGAGCATTGATCGAGACCAGATACATCGAATTTGAGACCGATAAGGGCGAGGTAGTGGATATAACAGATGAGGTGCAAAAGAGCCTGGAGAGCACTTCGCTGAAGGCGGGAGCGATGGTGATCTTCGTTCCCGGGGCTACGGGAGCGGTGACCACCATCGAGTATGAGGACGGTCTGGTGGCGGACCTGGGGGATGCCCTGGAGAGGATTGCGCCACAGAATATCGATTATTCCCATAATCTGCGCTGGCACGATGGCAACGGCCATTCTCATATCCGGGCCTCGCTCATTGGACCGAGCCTGATTGTGCCCTTTGCTGCGCGAAGGCTGATTCTGGGCACCTGGCAGCAGATCGTCTTCCTGGAGCTGGATAACCGCAAACGCCACCGTAAGCTCGTCCTGCAGATGATGGGCGAATAGTCTGGATCTTGACCTTGCAGGGAATCAGCATAACAGACTGATGAACCGAGCAAGACCGATAAATTCGCATTATGGCTACGATGCCGTTGATGGCCGGAGAATCAACTCCAGCAGCTCTGTCAGCAATCTCCAGAGGCTGGAGTCCGAAGCCTTCTCAGAGGTTTTTCCCGGAACCACATCCTCGACCTTGATATCCATCCAGGCATATGGATCGAACTCATTGCTCCGGAAATCCTTTATTGTCGCATTTCCTGAATCCACCAGCATCTTATTGAAGTTTCTGCCGTCTTCAAGATAGCAGACAGCTATCCATCGACCGTATTCATCCTGGCCGTTCACATCGTCGATGTCCAGAGTCACTATATTATCCATGAGCCAGGAGTAGGTGTAGTCTCTTGCCCACTCGCCCTCTTTGCAGGCCCTCTCGCCGTAGAGCTCAGGAGCATCAAGGTCTGCCAGCCTGATCCTTATCGTATCCTCCTGGATGCGGCCATCATGCTCATCGATCTCGACGTCAAAGGTATCTCCATCTGTAACAAGAACCACTCTACCTGAAGCCTCATCAGGAGCGCCCGAGGCGAGGGCTATATAGAGCAATAGAATAAGCGTACAGAGGGCTTTTCCTGGTATCATGGCTTGTCCATCCTTTCTGATGCTCTTGTATCTTTCCCCTTAATCACTGGTCCTTGTTCAGGAAACGGGCGATCGGCCGCTTAACAACCTCGGTGGCGATGAGGTAAAGCACAGCAAGCCCCATGATGAGAGCCAGATGATCTAATGTCGGCATGGTGAACTCAAAGAGAGCGGCAGTCTGAGGAATCAACGGCAATGCGAGGGTGATTACGAAAGCCAGAGCTGAGATGAGCACAACGATCGGCGCGGGCCAGCCAGCCTTCTCTATCGGCAGCATGGACCGGATGGAGACCATGAGCAACAGCTCGGTGATCACGCTGGCGATGAACCAGTTGGTCTGAAGCACTTCAGGCGATATGCGATAGAACAGCGCAAAGTATATGAAATCAAATACGGTGCTGACCAGCCCCAATGTGACAAAAATAATATAGAGCGACCGGAAGTCGTAGCTCTGCGCCCGTGACACCTCTTTTGCCGAGACCCGGTCAAAGGCTATGGCCATCATCGGGAAATCCGAGAGGAGGTTGAGGAGCAGAAGCTGTTTTGGCAGCATGGGCAGAAAGGTGATGAACAGCGATCCGATGGCTACGGCATAGAAGTTTCCGAAGTTGGAGACAAGGGTCGCCCGGATGTATTTCAGTGTGTTGGCATGCGTCTCCCGCCCGAGGCGTATGCCGTCGACAATGACCCGCAGGTCGTTTTTCACCAGGACTATATCGGCAGTCTCACGGGCCACATCTGCCGCCGATTGTACCACCATTGAGACATGGGCCGCCTTCAGCGCTGGGGCATCGTTTATCCCCTCGCCTAAAAAGCCGACTGTATACTGCTCTTTGAGCTGCGCTATCAGCTGCAACTTCTGCTCGGGAGTGGTGCGAGCGAAGACCCGAATCTTGCCGATACGTTTATGCTGCTCCTGGGCAGGAAGGGCCAAAAACTCCGCTGCCCGTATGACCTCATCGCTGCTTGATACCAGACCAGCCTCCCTACCCACTGCTTCTGCCACTTTGAGGGCATCGCCAGTGATGATCGTGATGGCCACATTCAGCTCCCTGGCTAGATCGATGGTCTCGATGGTTGTATCTTTGAGGTTATCGACAAAGGATACAAAACCGGCAAATCGAGGTCCACTGCCATCATCATAGCTGACACCCAAAACCCTCCGGCCGTGATTCTCCTCCTCCGCCAGCCATGATCCCAGTCGATCCCTGTTGACCAGCCCCTGATCGAAGAAGTACTCCGGGCTGCCCCGGCGGATATGAAGCTGTAAGCCGTCTTTCAGGCTGACTATCGCCCCATTGCTGCGCAGAGCGGGATCGAATGCCTCCTCCTGCAGAATCCTGAAAGCCTCCAGTTCCTTTCTCTGCTCAGGGGCGAGAGCCTCGTCTGCAGCTCGATCAAACGGCTCTGGACTGCGCTCTTCAAGGCCGTGAGCAGCCAGACGGGCCAGCAGCAGTGGATGGAAGCGGGAGTCGGGATCCAGGTAATTCCCCTGGTAGACCAGGCGGTTCTCAGTGATGGTGCCGGTCTTATCAGTGCATAGCAGGTTCACCGATCCCAGATCCTGCACTGAGGAGAGACGTTTGACTATCACATCGCGTTTGGCCAGCTGGAGGGCTCCCCGAGAGAGGGAAAACGTCAGGACCAGGGGCAGAGCCTCGGGAATTACCGAGACTGCCAGGGCGATTGCAAATATCAGAAGCTGGGGAATATCGGTGCTCTTGCCCTCGATCAGCACATTTGCCAGGATGATGAACAGCAGAGTGATGATGGTTGTTCGCAGTATGAAGGTGCTGATGCGGTCGATGCCCTTTGTAAGCTCGCTTTCCGCCTGAACCTCGGAGGCGGTCTTGGCAATCGCAGCAAAGCGAGTCTTATTGCCGGTTGCAGTGACCAGAGCCAGGGCGTTGCCGCGCACAATAACCACTCCCTGCAGGAGGCGGTGTTCGTCATCTGCTTCTTGCATTGATGAATCGGCAGCCTGTTTGGATACCGGAATGCTCTCACCTGTAAAGGTCGTCTCGTCAACCAGCAGATTATGCGCCCTTCGAACTATGGCATCCGCAGGGACTATATCGCCGGACTCCAGGTTCAGTATATCTCCTGGAACGATCTCAACCACAGGGACCTCTTGATCTTTGCCATCCCGTCGAACGGTTATCGAGCGGACGAAATAGGACTTGAGCTTATCCGCTGCTGCATTTGATTTGTACTCTTGATATACATTTAAGGCGGTTCCAAGGAATACAAAGAACAGGATAAATGCACCATCAATCACCTCGCCCAATGCAAAGGTCACCGCTGATGCGGCCAGGAGCAGCAAGTTGAAGATTCCCGAAAACTGGCGCAGGATGAGCCGAATCAAACGATGTCGAGTCTGGGGTAATGCGTTGGGCCCATATTGGCTTTGGCGCTCCACCACTTCCTTTGATGTGAGTCCGTCCAGATCATTCATATTTTATTCCTGTACTTTCCAACTTTTTAACA
>NZ_DAKC01000001.1:0-1877 GCF_002496465.1 Methanosaeta sp. UBA356
GGGCTACTTACGGCTTTCCTCCCTGCCCTGAAGAGCGGGGCTTCCAGCCTGTGTTTATGTGAGTTGCTGGGCTGTCCTGGGCGGGCTCTGTCGATCTTGACATGAGGAACTCCTCCACATCTATCATCTGCATGACCCTGGGTTTCAATTCCAGGGATTGGCAGGTGGACAATTTTATCTCGCCACTATTGGATACTTTTAGACCGCCATTGACACCTTCCAGCATGACTACATGTCAACGAGATTTCCTGGGAGCGAGACAGTACATGGCCCAACCCATATATTGGCGCTGGAACTGTAAATAGTCATCCTGGTCAGCACGGAAATGCTTGAATACCTGTTCATAGTCCGCGTGGGTGGGATTTTCTTCGAGCCAACGTACAAGTCCATACCAACCATCTGAAATGTACCTGTCCCAGTCGTCGTAGCTGGCACGAATGATGTATTCGAGTTCAAGGCCTTCATCCCGGGCAAATTGAGTTAGTTCCGTTTCTGTATGGGTAGTGGTCTGCTTTTGGGCGTATTCCGGATGTACCTGATTGCTAAGCCAGTGGGTTTCACCGATACCAAGGCGTCCATTCTGCCGAATTGCTCGTTTCAGTACTTGGAGTGTCTGCTGCCAGCCGCCAAAAATAAACGTTGACCCTATACATGATGCGGCATCGAAAGCCCCTTCTTCGAATATGTAATCAGCCCCATTGGAGCAAACGATTTCGATTCGGTCCGACAAACCACTCGATGCCAGTTTTTGCCTGGCCCTGTCGCAGAAATCCTCGGATATATCTATTCCAATACCAGTAATACCGAATTCCTCAGCCCAGAGAGTAAGGGGTTCGGCACAACCACAACCGAAGTCAATGACCCGTTTTCCTTCTTCCAATTTGAGCAATTTGCCAAGTTTGATGATCTTTTCAGGCGTGGAAGGGTTTAGTATCTCCATATAGCGGTGTGAGATGCTCATAATGTCAAGGAATTCAATAATTTATGCCTCCTTCTGGAAATTGCGGCTTGATTAATAAAGGTGTTGGGAGACCTAATACGAATCTCGTTGATGACGTCCTATCAGAGACTACTGCGAGCTACCTGGCACTTCATGCTGCAGTATATGGAACGGCATATACGAGTGCGGTGATTCCTCAGTCTGCTCCTATCCATCTTGCCGCCTCTGTTGGCAAGTATCCACAAGACGCGATCTCTCGGAGACTGTGACGGACCGTCTCGGAGCCCTTTGGGTCGTGTCATTTCCATAGCTTCCATAAATCTGGAGGATCATACTTCCTCCTGTGCCACCGTCGGACTGTCTCTTTAATCTTATCTAATCGGCCCATCGGTGTTTTCATCCCTAGTTCCTCACGAGTCCATATTTTTTTACCCTTCGTGCCTTTTAGCGCTTGATCTATGTCAAATTCGAATGGGTCAGATTTATACCATCTCCCACTTTCATCTATTAGACAAGCAATTATTTTTATGGTTCCAGACCTCGGTTGTAAGACTTTTGCTATCTTATCCGAGTACTCCCATCTTTCGCAATAAGCGCCTGGCAAAACTCTCGTTGAATATGGTTTTCCGATAGAATGACCGATTTTTTTACTTGGTATAAAAAATGAATATGAGCTAATGGTTATAGGAATTTGGCCACTGTTATAGCCTCTGATGGTAATTACCCTCTCGGGGTCGCTTGTTAGAGAATGCGCAGAGTCTACAAATTCGTATGCATCTAATTTTATATTTGGCTGTTTATCCTTCCAATGAAAATATGCGTTAGCTATACCGAGAACCAAAGCACAGAGGGCAATGATAGCTGATATTACTTGAAAATCGCTCATTCCGGATGGAGTTGACGAGTTTACTATTGTCAGATTGAGGGACATTATCTA
>NZ_DAKC01000001.1:2060-12355 GCF_002496465.1 Methanosaeta sp. UBA356
TATCTATCCCCTCCTCCAGAATTTCCACCAGCCTTTCTTCTTGATCTCCTCTTCTCCGGGCTTCAGGGATAGCTGGCAGATGAGCTGTGCGAGGTGGCCGCAATTCATGACTTCATTCTTCCCTATATCCCAGCTCTTTTGCCTTGGCAAAGGCGGAATCTGACTCTTCTGTTCGATTAAGTGCCTTCAGGGTTTCACCTTTGAAATGCCAAATAAGTGCCTCTTGCGGATCAATTTCAATAGCCTTGTTGAAGGCTTCAAGGGCCTCTTCGTACCTGCTAAGGCCATAAAAGGCAGCGCCCTTGTTATTCCAGAGTATCGCATCTTTTGGATCTAGCTCAATGGCTCTTCCATATGCCTTGACCGCTTCGTCATGCTTTCCAAGATCCGCCAGTGCATTTCCTTTGCAATTCCAGGAGCTTGGATCTTTAGAATTTATCGATATTGCTTTATTATAAGCCTGGATAGCTTCCTCTTTCTTGCCTAGGCCAGATAAAGCCCATCCCTTATTATTCCATGCAATAGCGAACTTAGGTCTTATTGCTATGGCCCGATCATAGGCTTGAATGGCTTCATCATGCTTTCCCGAATTGTCTAGAGCTATTCCCTTGCCATTCCAAGCATCAGCGGATCTGGGATTTATATCGATGGCATTATTAAAAGCGATTATGGCTTCATCAAACCTATCCAATCTATTTAGAGCATATCCTTTTTCATTCCATGCTTCAGCGGATTTGGGATATAGCTCTGTGGCTTTATCAAAGCAGGAGATGGCCTCATCAGACTTCATCAGCTCTAATAAGGCAGCTCCTTTATTCACCCATGCCAATTTGTTCTTGGGATCTTTTCCTATGGCATTATCATAGCATGAAATGGCTTCATCAAATTTTCCTTGATCATATAGATCATCCCCTTTCTTGAGCCATTTACTTGCTTCGCGAGATTTCGGGATTCTCATTCTTGGTTCATCGGAATCCTTGAAATCAACAACACTCTGCGCTTTCTCTGAAGGGGCAACTGAGAATCCAAGCTCCTCTACATTAATGTGGCTTATTCTATCCGTTATCTTGAGAGCAGACTCAAATCGAGTATCATAGCCTCTGCTTATCACAAGCCCTTTGACGGGAACACTCTTGGCAATCCTTTCTTGCACCCACCCCATATAATTCGAGATTTGCCCGAATGTATTTTGGCTAGCTCTGACATTTTTTAGCTCTATCACTGTAAATCGTTTTTTTATCCGGTTATAACAGAGAAGATCAATTCGCCCGCCATTCCCTTTGCATATAAATTGCCTTCCGGTTTGATTTGAGATCGGGTCATTATATAATTCTAGATTATATTCAAACCTTTTTAGAATATCCAAATTAGCTACCAATGCATCTTCCAGATCTTTTTCCAATCCTATACTTTCCGCTATAGGCAGTCGTTGAGTATTCTCGATGAAATCTTTATATCCTGGATTATTTAAAGCAAGCAAATTATTAAGCTTGTTCCAGTATTCTAGCGATATTTTAAAATTGCTTCCTTGAAAACTGCATCGGAGAGGCCCCCACTCATCAAAATACGGATTCTGTCGCAGGTCCTTTGCATGAAGGGATTGCTCGAACTTATAGAGGACTTCGTAATCGCAGCCATAATCCCATCCCTTATCATTGTCATCTGCAATAGAATATGCATCGCTCTCTGCTTGAATCAAATAGCGGATGTCTTTTTTGGGTGATGTTCTCCATAAAAGAACAAGGTCACCCTCTTTGGTTGCTTTATTGCAGGTCCACCAGCCATCTGAGTCAGCCCCCAATGTGGGATCAAGATCTTCCCGATCGCAACCATCTTCATCCAGATAGTAATCAGGACGAGTCACCCAAAGCCAGTATTGGCGCTCGTTAGATTCTGAAATGTCTAACACCCCTAAGATCCGAATTTCCTGATTGGAAGTTGCTTCATTCGATCGACCCTGATATCTGTATTAGTCCCTTTATCCAATCATCAATGGCCTCTTTTGCGGTATTCATGTCATCCAGCTCTTTTTCCTGATGGGCAATATACTCATTTCTGAAGGAATAAATTTTATCGATAGTATCCAATATATCCTTCTTCTCTGCACCCGCAAATTTGCTTTTGATCGCAGAGAAGATCCCACCGGGCGGAACCCGAGGGCTTTTTGCATACTCCAGACACCATTTCAATAGCCCTATGGGCATTATCCCATCGTTCTCCAGAAGAGTCCGGCGCAAGTTGAACGCTTGCCTCTTATGAAAGCTCTCGTCTCTTGGATGCAGGACGCTCAAATCAGGCTCAAAGAACCTCTGCCTCTTATTGGGATCATCGGGAATGGCACCTTTTAGAGTTGAGATAATGTATCCTTTGGCGGCTTCATCCACTGCTCCCAGAAGCGGAGCGAAGACCGGAGAATAGGAGACTCCTGTCTTGTTCTCCAAGAATTTGAAGAGGGCTATCGCCTCCTGAACGCCCTTTCTCGCTTTCAAGGGCAGGCGATCGAAATCCTCATCGCTAATGAATTCATCCAGTGCTATCTTCTCCAGGTTGCCCTTCTCCAGGCTCAAGGGAGCTTCTATCTTCTCCCGGATGAGGTTCTGCTTGGCTGGTTCGCATAAGGAAAACAGTATCTCAACCTTATTATCATCGATCTGGGAGAAGGTCTCCTGGGGAACATAGAGGTACTCCCATTTGATTCCGCTATCTGAGGCGGCCTGACACCAGGCCATCGCCGCCCGGATCTTGAGGGGAACGTCTATGTCCACCCTTCCCTTGGTCTCAAGCATGACATAGCTGCCTCTATCGTTCAGGATTATGAAATCAGGAGTATAATGAGCCAGCCTGCCGGTATGGGTCTGATAATCGATCCTGATCGCCTCCGGCCCGGCATTTCTGAAGAAGGCCTTGACATCGGGAGCCCGGTCTAAGAACAGGGCCATATCCCTCTCGAAGGCGTTGGTACATGGAACCAGGTTGAAGACGGTCTTGGTGGCCTCAATGGTGGGATGGCGCTCGGAGTGGTTGGCCTGGTAGGGCTTCCATTGAACCACCGATCTGCCGCTGCCAATTGCTCTCTCCTCCAGTTTGATGGTGCTCTTGCTCAGGATGAGTGGCACGAATACGCCCCGAATATGCTCCCTGACATCGTGATCCGCCAGGCGGTTGATCAGGCGCTGGTCGAAGAGGGACACTCTCTCCCCAAAGAGCATGTCAGTCAGGAATATCTCCAGCAGGGGGGCGAGAGAGGAGTGAAGACCATGCAGGCCGGTGATATGCTCCAGCTCGCTGCGGTAGAAGGATATGGCTCCCACTCCGCTCTCCAGCAGGGGGAGCTTGATGTTCATCTCCTCCACGATTTCATTGGTGATGAGCGTTCTTCCTTCGTAGTGGATCTCGTCGGAGGACTGCTCTTTGAGCTTTAAATGTTTAAGGGCTGAGAACTGCTTCTTCACATCCTCAATGGTCAGCCCTTCCAGCTTGGGAATGCGGGTGTAGGCGGGGGAGATGGAAGGGACGAGCATATCCAGTTGATTTAGGTCCTTGTGCTCACCATCGGGAAAGATGCTCACAGTGATCTTGGGAATTTTATCAGGACCTACAATCGTTGGATAAACGCCTTCTTCGCCCAACTGGTCTTGATACAATTCAACGAATTTCCAATGTTCTATGACGGTTAAGATCTCATGAGGGCCGCCGGGGTAGGTCATGCGCCGCAGACCCCGGCCCAGGGTCTGCTCAGGAAGGATGTTGGCATCAGAAGTAAATGGTCGGAGGGGAACAATGGTGGTAACGTTTCGGACGTCCCAGCCCTCCCTGAGCATCAGGACGGATACGATGCATTGATAGGGGCTGGTTCCCTGGTCAAGTTCGCGGGAGAGTTTTCTTAATTCCCTCAGATCCTCGTCTTTGATATCCTTCTCGCTTTCCTCGAATACCGGTATACCGCTCTTCTTTCCGCCCATCCATTTGATCTTGCCTTTGAGGCGGGTGTGGAGGTTTATGGTCCGGCCATTAAGCTCTGAATACAATGAGGAGCTATTCAATTCCCGGGCGATCTGATCTGCGGCCTCGGTATTCTCAGCCATGATGAAGAGCAACGCCTTCTTGCCGCTCTTCTCCCATTCCTCTCTGGAGAGAAGCCAGCGCTTGTATCCGATCATCAGGTGCTGCTGGAATCGGTCTGCCGCATTCTCGCTGGGGCGCTCCACCAGCCCCTCGCCCCGCCCTATAACCGGGATCTTGACTATGCCCGCGTCCACTGCTTCGCCCAGGGGGGTATCGCAGATCACATGCTGGAAGATTCTGCCGTGGTTGTCCTTGGGAGTGGCGGAGAAGTCCAGCTGGGAGACGATCTCTCCTCCGGTTCGATCATGGATGGTCTGGTGGACATATTCAATGGCATCATTCCAGGCACTGTCCGGGTCCCAGAGATGATGGGCCTCATCGTTCAGGACCATAATTTTACGGTGGGAGGTCACCCGCTCCCTCAATGCCTCTCCGGTATCAAGGGCTCTGGACCTGGAGACGGCAGGGCCTAGCCAGTCGTGGCTTTCCACCAGGCTCTTTGACCTGCGTTTTGAGGTGTCATAGAGGCGGTGAATGTTGGTCAGGTAGATCCTGCCCCCGGTGGCCGCTCCGCTGGCTTCGTCTTGGAGGACAACGGAGATGTTCCAGTCCCCTCTCCAGGCTTCGGGGATGAGTGGGTCTGCTTCGAAGACCTTGCCGTCCCCGAAGTCCTCCTTGAGTCGCTCGAAGACGGTGATATTGGGGGCGATGATGAGAAAGTCCCTGGCCAGAATAGAGTCCTCCTCTCGCAGGGAGTGAAAGTAGCTCCAGACTATGGCCAGGCTCATCACTTTGGTCTTGCCCGAGCCGGTGGCCATCTTGAAGGCGTATTTGGGCCAGCGGTCGTCGTCGGGATTCACACCCAGGGCGGTGTCGTAGGAGTCTTCCCCCAGAAATTCGGCGGTGATGGTGGAGAGGGTGCGAATGCCCCGCACTTCGTAGAGGTAGATGAATGTCTCTATGGCTTCTCTCTGGCAGAAGTAGTAGCGGAAGGGGGTCTGCTGCCCGTCATTCTCTTTTAGGTGCTCTTCGCCAAACCAGAAATGGAGCAGGTCTCTGGTGGTCTGGGATGCGCCGGGATAGTCGCTATCTCGCCAGTCTTTAACGAAGCGGCGCAGGTTCTGAGCTATGGGGATATATGAGGGACGGCGGCCTGATATGATCTGGGCGGGATCGCCCTTCCCTTCGCCTGGGGCGCGATATCTGCAGGGCTCTTCAAATGTCTGGTAGAGAGGTTCCAGGGCGGCCAGATTGACCACCGGGCCCGGACCGTTCTTCCGGGCGGTGCCCATGCTCTCATCGACTTCAGTCATAGCGGACCTCCACTACGGTGCTGGTATCGCAGCCGAAGATATCGACCACCTTGATGCAGGCTTTGTAGACACCTTTGCCCGGATAGCCATCAAATAAGGCATCGCTTGTGGTCCTGAGGCTGCGATCCCTGCGGGTGCGGTAGTCCTGCCACTGGTGCTCGAAGGGCTTGCCCTCCTGCCAGTTGAAGTCCACCGCCCAGAAGTCGATGAAGTCGAAGCCGTCCTTTGCCGCCCGATCCTTGAGGGCAGCCAGCTCCTTGCTGGGGACCTCGGCCAGGGAGGGAATGAACTTCTTAAGAATGATGTCCACCTTCTTCTTCCCGGAGACCTTTTTGATTACCGGCTCGGCCTCCAGCACTGCCACCTCAAAGAAGGGTGGTGGAGCGGTCCGGTTCTTCTCCATGATCTCCCGGGGAATAGTGATCAGCCTGATCCTGACCTCTTCAGAGGCCTCGATCTCCTGGCAGACCATGCGCAGATCCATCTCGAACTCCCAGGCCAGGCAGTGGACCTCCTTGCCACCGGCCTCGCGGGCGGAGCGGGCCACAGCCCTGACCTCTTCTCTGGTCAGGAGGGAGTCGATGCTGTCCACATAGACGAAGGCACCGCCCTTCCTGCCGTGCAGCCAGGCGGTCGGATTCGCCAGTGGATCGGCGCGGTAGAATCCCAAGACAACCCGACGGTGATCACGGTCGAAGCCCTGCAGGCGCTCTCTCTGCCACCACTGCCGTTCATATCGGCCCAGGTTGTAGACGTCGAAGGCCCGGTAGGGCTGGCCATCCGCCTGGAGCCTGCGCTGAAGGTCGATCAGCCGCTTTCTGCTGGTGTGGATGGCGAAGCGGCCCAGGTCGCACATGATCCAGCACCGGCCCAGCCGCTCCGCAACGGCACCGGTGGTGCCGGAGCCGCAGAAGAAGTCTGCGACCAGGTCGCCCTCGTTGGAGGAGGCGCGGATGATGCGCTCCAGGAGGCCTTCGGGCTTTTGGGTGTCATAACCAAGTCGCTCCAGCGATTGTGGTGGAACTGGTGAGATATCTGTCCAAATATCTTGTAACATTACTCCCGGCATTTCATCGAGATATCTCTTGTATGCAGGCATCTTTCCTGGATTATGAAATATTCTCCCTTCAAGATTTAATCGATTAAGAGCGTCTTGTACTGATTCCCCTGATTTGAGTCCCAAAGCCCAATGTCTCCCCGGAGCAGGCTTAACGTATTCATTATTCAGGAGTAGTGCGCTCCCAGATTCGCCATTTCTAGTACCAGCTGCTGTAAGATCGCTCAGTCTGTATCTTCGCCCAGTATCTGGTTCAATATGTTTGTAGAATGATTCTAAGTAGCTTTCATCATACTCAGTGAATAGTTGATTCCATTTCCATGATCCCGATTTTGAATAGAAGAATATCGTCTCATGGATTCTGCCATACTGTCCAATCCCATCGAAAGAACCGCTTTTGGCAGATTGCCGCTTCCATACAATCTCATTCTGAAATTTATCTGTTCCGAAAACATCATCAAGTAAGTTTTTAACAAGTGCAGAAACCTGCCAACCCACGTGGACATAAATGCTACCTTTGTCACTGAGCAACTCTTTCATTAAAGTCAAGCGCTCATACATCATATGCAAATACGAGTCAGTACCTTTTCCCCAAATATCCCGATACGCTATCATCTCAAGGAGAGATTGTTCTTTTTCCACTTCGCCGATATTTTCTCCCACAGGGATATGCATCGTAAAGTCCGCCCCCACATCGAAGGGCGGGTCGATGTAGATCAGATCGATCTTTCCCCGGAAGTCCTTCAGGAGCGAGGCCATCACCAGCTTGTTATCGCCCCAGATGAGCATGTTTCGAAAGTCATACTGCCGGGTGGTCTTCAGCTCTCCCAGGGTGGTCTGACCCCCGGCCAGGGCCTCGCTCCTGGGCATGTCCACGGTCTCAATCTTCTGCATGGGCATGGCACTGCCTGCAACGTCCACCGGGCGGCGAAGACCGTACTCATCATACTTGCCGTCCCAGACCAGCTCGGTCTTCATCTTCGAGAGCGGATGGGGATTGTCCGGCCCCCAGCGAACGGGCTCAGTCAAGGCAGAAGGCCTCCCGGAGATGAGCAATGACGGGAAATAACTGTGCAGCAGGCTTTGCAGACGTGGGGCAGATCGTCAATTATTATAATCCTCCTGGCGACGGCTTTGCCCTGGCGGACGAAAAAGCTTTTGCATGAACGATATTCTGTACGAAAAGCATTTATGCCCGAAGGGTATTATTTAATTAGTTACCCATTGGGATGTGCGCTTTGCGCATAGATGACCGATGGGAGTGATCTTTATACTTTTCCGAAGAGATAATCTCTAGCGATGATGAAATTGGGCTTGATTACGTCATAATACCTGCTATCGTTCTTCTCGAATTTCCTATATACGCTGCCACAGATGGAATCTGCACACTGTATGCCTCTGCTGTTATGCGACCGCTCCCATTTAACGTAAAGCCTTCTGTCCTTGAGCAACGGATTGACTTTCATGGGAAGGTACCTGGCCAAATCCCGCTTTATTGCCCTATCAGTTGAGCGCTGATCAACATAAACAGTGATATGCTCCGCTGAGTATCCGCTCTTAACAAGATTTTCGATCAAATAAAATAACATTAAGTTATATATTAAATTATTATCAGGATGGTTTTGAAATTCCTTATCGATTTTTTCCTTCTGAACATGGATATATCCAAACCTTCCTTTTAGCTCAGCCAGGCAAGTTAAGAACTCCATTTTTATTTCAGGACTCATATCATGAAAATGCAACTCGACTGGTTCCTTTCCTTTAAGCCCTTTTATTTTAGACTTCATATTATCTACACAAAGTTTATAATTTTTGTTTGAGAAAAATGCAAAGCCGATAATGAAGTTTTGGGTAGTGCCAGCAACACCAGCTTCATCAATAAAAATGTGTAGCATGCGCCTTTTGCCCCCAATTATGAATGCAGGCTAAATAGGCATCCGCTCAAACTGGAGAAAGCCTGGAGGATAAATCTGCATCTATATCCTGAATATCGTTCTGCATGATGCTTTGCAGCTCCCCCAGGTGGTCTGGCCTCCGGCCAGGGCCTCGCTCCTGGGGATATTCACGGTCTCGATCTTCTGCATGGGCATGGCGCTGCCTGCAACGTCCACCGGGCGGCGAAGACCGTACTCATCATACTTGCCGTCCCAGACCAGCTCGGTCTTCCTCCCACAGAGCGGATGGGGGTTGTCAGGCCCCAAGCGGACGGGCTCAGTCAAGGCAGAAGGCCTCCCGGAGGGGAGCGATGACGGGAGATAACTGTGCAGCAGGCTTTGCATGCGTGGGGCAGATCGTCAATTATTGTAATCCTCCTGGTGACGGCTTTGCCCTGGAGACGAAAAAGCTTTTGCATGAAGTAATGGTTTGTATTCCTGGGTATCACACGAAGCCTGGGTGAGATGAGTATTTGAGTCGGCAAAATAGGAGAGATGATCAATTCTTTTTTCGGAAGGATTTCAAGAAGGCTGCATATTCTTCGGGGGTAATTCCTGCATTGGTAAGCGCTTCTATGGTCCGGGGATCGTTTAGCAGAGCAACTATGATTTTTGAAGTCTCTTCATAGACTTTATCATGATGGTCAAAGTTAATTAATAAAATTTTGTCTTTAATAACCAAATAAGCCACAACAAAGGGATCAATATGCACGCTTCGAAGGCCTCGGAGGCCATGACGCTTTGGCTCTCCGATGGCGGGATTACTGATGATATCCTGAAGCTTCCTAATCACTCGTTCTTTTAATAATCCATCTTTTTTAGTTAATTTTTTAAATCTTTTCTCGAAATAGTATGTAGTGATTGGCTGATAAGCCATAATTATCTACAGATTTCGCAGGTAATCGGCCAACTCCTCATCATTCTTGAAGCGTGTGATCCGACCATCTTTGAAATCCCTAAGACCTTTTATTATTCCTTCCGCAAAGCTCTCCTCTTCCCGTTGTGGGCTGGCGCGATCAGTCTTGCGCATTGGAGTTTTCACAGCAGCAGGCATGTTAGTTAATCCTGACGGGAATGGATATATCTCTTTCTGCTTTCCCTTCCTGGCTGCATTTCAGGTAGCATGACAATTTTAATGCAAATCAGATCCATGCCCGCCCCTATGAACGCACTGGCAAGAGAAAGGCGAATAGGAATGAAGCAAGACCGCGAAAGCACAAGACCATATGTAATGGCGAATCGAAAATGCAATATTGAGAAGACAGCAAGATGGATTCGTAGGAAGGCCCGCCGGCTGGAAGGCGGCAGGTAGCTACATCTTGGATAGCTTCTTTAGTACCCGGCGATTGTGGTGCGTGCTCTCTCTGAAGTGCTCACGCTGCTCAGGAGAAAATGACTTAAGCCTTTCGTCCACTAAATCCCGGGCGGCTTGTGGATGTCTCATCATCATGGCCATAATATGCACCCATCTAGTAGGAGAGATATGGGTTTCGATGTGGCCTGCATCACATGATCAAGCTTTAAATCCTTTAAGAGCGCATAGGAAAAGTGCTATGTTCGCTGAGTATATCCGGGCGGCTTTATCAAAGGCAACTTATGAGATCATCGAAGACCAAGAGCCTTTCTACGGCGAGATCCCCGAACTTCGAGGAGTGTGGGCTATAGGAAAAACCCTAGAAGAATGTCGTGAGAACTTGAAGGGCGTTATCGAAGGCTGGATAGCCTTAAGACTGCGATTGGGTTTAGCCATACCACCTATTAATGGCATGCGATAGAGATCCCCCGGGCTGAAGCAGTTGTCTAGACTCACAAGCATCTAGAGTCCTCATAATCTCTTTCCAGGATGTGGTCAATCCGAAAAACGGCGTCCTTATCGAAAGAGCGAATAGAAAGATGCTTTACTAGAAAATCATGCTCCGGTTGGGA
>NZ_DAKC01000015.1:0-2526 GCF_002496465.1 Methanosaeta sp. UBA356
AGGGTTCTTCCGGCCATGGGCTATTACCCCCAGCAGATCAGGGAATTGGAGGAGACCATAAATAAAGCCGAATGCGATTCGGTGATCATCGCCTCGCCCATAGACCTGCGCCGGCTCATCCAGATCAATAAACCATCCACCTATGTTCTGTACGATCTGACGGACATGGACCGGCCATATCTGAGGGAGAAGATCGAGGAGTTCATATCCAAATCCATATCCAAATCAATGCGAGACTCCGCATCCAAGGGGGATTGAATCTGGCAGGACCGACAGTTCTCGCCTTTGGCGGAAATGCCCTGCTCCTCGATCCTCGCAATCCTGCAACCCAAGAGAGAACAGCAGTGGCATTTGCCCGAGCGGTCAGGCTGCTCATGAACCAGGGAGAGGGGATGGTGCTTGTTCATGGCAACGGCCCTCAGGTAGGCATGATACTGCTGCGGATTGAGGCCACGAAAGACTGCATACCGCCCGAGACTCTTGATATCATGGTTGCCGAGACCCAGGGGAGCATTGGCTACCTTCTTTGCCGATCTATGAGAAACGAGATTCCGGAGAGGGAGATAGCGGCAGTGCTGACTCAGGTCCTGGTGGACCCCGATGATCCAGGCTTTGTCACTCCCTCCAAGCCTGTCGGCCCCTACTATGCTCAGGAGGGGGCGGAAGAGCTTGTCAAGTCTCAGGGGTGGAGAATGAAGGAAACCGCTGGCAGGGGATGGCGGAGGGTGGTTCCTTCTCCCAGGCCCCAGGAGATAATCGAGCTGCAGGCCATTAAGGATGCTGTGGGCCACGGCCATTTGATCATCGCCGGAGGAGGAGGGGGGATACCGGTGATAAGAGATGAAAACGGTGGGCTTCAGGGAATCGAGGCGGTGATCGATAAGGACCTCACCGCGTGCAAGCTGGCCGTGGCCCTCCGGGCAGAGAGATTTGTCATCCTGACCGATGTGCCCCATGTCTCGACCGGTTTTGGCAGCAAATCCGAGAGGCATATCGGCAGAATGAAGGCCTCTCGAGCCCGAAGGCTTTTAGCCCAGGGAGAGTTTCCGCCTGGATCCATGGGCCCAAAGGTGGAGGCATCGGCGATCTTCGCCGAGCGCACCGATCTATCCGCATTGATTACCAATATCGAGCTACTGGAGAGGGCGTTGGGAGGGAAGGCGGGGACGTGGATCGATCCCTAATGGATAGAGAGAAGATTTCTTCAGGCAGGACTTGGGGGCTCTTCGCTGAATTTTGTTGGTGAGTTCAGGCAGAGAATATGGCTTCTATTCCTCTGTGTCTCGGTGTTTGGGTCAATGCATAGCGGTTCACCACAGAAGCACAAAAGATGCAGAGAATTTTCGATTCAAGCTCACCCATACTGAATAGCGAAGAGCCTTAAAAAATGGTTTGTTAGTTATTGCCGGGAGAAAACCATAATACCGCAGAATTTGCTGTTGAGAGCATCAAACAGCGGTGGATTTTAGTTGAAAAAATATTATTATGCGGCCTGATATTGCTCCGATAAAGGGGTAAGCAACGGAAGCCGTAACGGAGACTGATAATTCATTTGCAGAAAATCTGTATGCATCTGCATCTCGTTATGCATCCATGGGGAAGGCATAGTCGGCACAGATATTTATCGTATTAAACGCATAATGCATCTGGCATTCAGGAGTGTGGCATATTATGGTGGCTGATCCGAGCAAGTGGCTTTTAGAATTTTCTGATAAGGGAGGTGGCCGCCCCTGGGGAGACGAGACCTGTATGGCTATGCGGCAAGGCGAGAGAGCCCTGGGATGAAAACTGCCGTGTAACTCCATTGATTGGCGGATATGAGGGGATGTCATCAATAAGAGAATCCCTGGAGGCAGCAATTGACCAGGCCCGGCAGGGCAAGAAAGGGCACGTCTATATCGCAAACTGGCGGCTTAATCCCTTGAGAGATCTATCGGAAGAAAATCCCTGGATCGTCCAGAGCCGTCCCTGGAATGAGAGCGATTCTGCAGTGAAGGATCAGACTGTAATCGGATTGATCCTCCGTCTCATGCAGTCAGGCATCACTGTCAGGATACTGCTATGGATGCCGATGAAGGCATCGATAATTGCAGGGCTAGGCCCGCATATGAGCGATCACAATTACATAGCCGATGCTGTCAGCAACGAATGCAAAAGGCTGAGCCGAGACGATCCCAGTGCAATAGATCGTGGCATTGTGGCTCTGGACATGAGAGTGGCACCACCAGTATCCTCTACCCATCACCAGAAGATGATAGCAATTCGGGTGGGCAACATAAACGTGGCATATTGCGGGGGCATGGATCTGGCATTCACCAGGAGGGACGCTCCAGACTCATTGCATCCCTACAAATTCGATCCAAAAGCTTCGCTGGATGATCTGGTCGATCTTGCAGGATCAAATCCACCTCAATTCCTGGGAGGAGACTGGCAATCAGGAGAAATGCTCTCAGAGGCAATTGTTGTCAGAAACGGTGCTTATCAATGGCCGAGGGGACCGGACGCTGTCAACGCCGGGATAAAACT
>NZ_DAKC01000123.1:0-13959 GCF_002496465.1 Methanosaeta sp. UBA356
TCTTTAGGCCGGAGTAGTTTACTGCAAATAGTTCTCGATGCTAATCAGCTTCTCAGCATCGCTTTTGCTGATGCTCGCATCCGCCACCACCCTCTCCCGAACCTCGATCGATGCCTTTGCCCGTAAGGCCAGGGCCAGGCAGTCGCTGGGCCGGGCATCTATCTCATTTTTTTTAGAGTCGCTCTTGATGGTCAGCCGTGCATAGTAGATTCCCCCGTCCAGGTCATCGATCAGCGCATTGGTGATGCTGGCGGACAGGCTCTCCAGGGTGGAGATGAACAGATCGTGAGTCATAGGCCTGGGGGCCAGCTCTCCAGACAGGGCATGATGGATGGAGATGGCCTCGGACAGCCCCACGAATATGGGCACTATCCGTCCCTTCTCATCCTCCAGCAAAACCACTGGCGCGGGATTGCTCTCATCCGATTCCGCTATGTAAACCCCTTTGACCCTGACCGGGACTGGCGTTTCCATGAGATCCTCATGATCGTTCATCTTATAAAACTCCGACGATCAATATCCATCACGCCCTGTCTATGCCTATGTGCATGCATACGCCCTCGACATCCCAGTCCTTAATCAAAGAGCCCCGTATCTGCAGTCCCAGACCCATCTCCAGTTCTGCCGCCCTAACCTCTCCCGCGATGTGCTCTTTCCCTGAAACAACCAGATCGAGTATGGTCTTGCTCTCGATATCCACCACCGCTCGGATCTGATCCTCTACTCTCAGATCCAGCTCCTTTCTCATATCCTGAATGCGCCGGATGATCTCCCGGGCATAGGCCTCTGCCTCAAGCTCCGGGGTGAGGGCAATGTCCACATATACAAATCCCCGGGAGAACTCCGCGGCCGGCAGGTTCTCCGGTGGAAGCTCCCGGAATTGCACCATCTCTGAGGTAATCGCAAACTCCCGACCCTGATGCCTCAAGGCCGCCTGGCCGCTGCCGTCCAGATCGGCTTTAACCCCAAAGGGCTCAGCGGCTGCTATGGCCTCTACCACCAGCTTGGCCTCTCCCTTGTACACTGGCCCGATCTTCTTATGAACGGGAGCCATCTCCAGATCCATCCTGGGCTTCTCTCCTGGAGAGAGCACAGTAATCTTTTTGGAGTTGGTCTGCCCCCGGAGGACATCCTCCAGGCCCCCCAGGTCCAAAGCCTCTTTGGAGGGGGCGATTACAATCTCAGAAACCGGCCAGCGTAGCTTTCTCCCGCCCTTCTGCCGGGCATTGGAGGCGGCCATAGACACCTCCCTCACCAGATCCATGCTCTCCTCCAGGCGTACGTCTATCAGTCCCTTATCGCCCTCCAGCCAGTCGCACATATGAACTGAAGGCCTGGCATTCTCGTCCAGACCCCGCACAAGGTTCTGGTAGATGGACTCGGCGATGAAGGGGGTGAACGGAGCCATAAGCCTAGCCAGCTTCGTCAGCACCTCATAGATGGTAGCATATGCAGCAAGCTTATCCGGATCATCCTGCTCAATCCAGGTGCGGGGCCGGACCAGCTGGATGTACCAGCGACTCAGGTCCTCTAAGATGAAGTCGGATATGGAGCGGACGATGCGGTGAAGCTGATAGCCCTCCATCTCCGCGGTGATCTCTTCCGCCAGGCTGTTTACCCGGGAGAGGATCCAGCGATCCTCGGGACGCAGGCTGCTCTTGTAAAGGTCCAGATCCGCCCGTTTCAAGTCGAAATCGTCCAGAACCATATAAGGCAGGGCAAAGCGATAGGCATTCCAGAAGATATTGATCATCCGGCTGGTGTTCTCCACCGCCTCCCAGGAGAAGTGCAGATCCTCCCAGGGGGCATTGGCTCCCAGGACATAGAAACGCAGAATATCGGCACCGAATCGCTCCACCACCTCCTCCGGCTGGACGATGTTCCCAATGCTCTTAGACATCTTCCGACCCTGGTCATCTAAGGTGAAGCCATGCATGAGAACGCTCTTGTAGGGCGCCCGGCCAAATGATACCATTGAAGCCCCCAGCTGGGAGTAAAACCAGCCGCGTGTCTGGTCGTGCCCCTCGGTGATGAAATCCGCCGGCCACCATTCGCCAAACTCCTCCTCGTGGCTGGGGAAACGGAGGGTGGCCCAGGAGGCCACTGCGCTGTCAAACCATACATCGAAGACATCCGGTGAGCGCAACATCTTCCCCCCGCAGGGACAGTCCAAGACAATAGCATCCACATCCGGCCGGTGCAGATCAGCTATCTTTTTGCCTGACCTCTCCTCCAGCTCCGAGGCGGTTCCTATAACTTCCATATGGCCGCAGTCAGGACAGGTCCAGATGGGCAGGGGAATGCCCCAGTACCTCTGCCTGGAGATGCACCAGTCTCTGGCATTGCTTATCCAGTCGGCAAACCTCGCCGAGCCCGCCCACTCCGGATACCATGTCACCCGGGAGATCTCGTCGAGCATCTTATCCCGAAGATCGGATATCCGGAGGAACCACTGGCTGGTGGCGATGAATATGATGGGGGTCTTGCAGCGCCAGCAATGGCCGTAGCGGTGAGCAAGCCTTCCCTGGGCCAGGAGCTTATCCCTCTCTTCGAGATCTGCGATGACGTTGCTGTCCGCCTCCTTGACATACTGGCCCAGGTACTTCTCTCCCGCCTCGGCGGTATACCGTCCGTCCCCGCCTACCGGGCAGAATATCTCCAGATGGTGGTCCAGCCCGAGCTCATAGTCCTCAAGGCCATGTCCGGGAGCGATGTGAACGCATCCCGTGTTCTCAGCGGTGACGAAGTCTGCGGCGTATACGCCATGCTCTATATCTCTCTGCCTGGGCACCAGATCGAGCAGAGGATGCTCGTACTTCAGTTTCTGCATATCCTTGGCGGAAAGGCCCTGCAAAAGCTCGTAGTCCTGGTAGCGGCCCGTTTTGAGGACTGAATCGACCAATTCTGAGGCCATGATCAGGATCTCGGATTTGCCATCCTTCCAGGCCCTGACCCGAGAGTACTGGAAGGAGGGATTGACTGCCACCGCCACATTGGCGGGAATGGTCCAGGGGGTGGTGGTCCAGATCACTATGTAGGTGTTCTCCTCCCCGATCACCGGGAACTTGACGTAGATCGAGTAGTCGGTCTCATCCCAGTATTCCACCTCGGAGTCAGCGATGGCCGTCTGGCAGCGGGGGCACCAGTTGACCACCCTTGAGCCCCTTTCAAGAAGGTTATGCTCGTGCGCCTTCTTCAGCGTCCACCAGGCAGCCTCCAGATACTCGTTCTTCAGCGTCATGTAGGGGTCGTCCCAGTCCATCCAGGCCCCTAGAATCTTGAACTGGGCTGTCATGTCATCTTTCTGGCGGAGGGCGAACTCTTTGCATCTCTGGATGAACTTGTCCACCCCATAAGCCTCGATATCCTTTTTGTTGCGGAAGCCGAAGGACTCCTCTACCTTAACCTCAATGGGCAGGCCGTGCATATCCCAGCCCGCCCGGTCCTTGACCTCAAAGCCGTTCATAGACCGGTAGCGGAGCACGGCGTCCTTGATCACCTTGTTCCAGGCGGTTCCCAGATGAATGCGGCCTGTGGTATAGGGCGGCCCATCCACAAAGAAGAACTTCTTGCCGCCCAATCTCAATTCCCGAACTTTGCGGTAGCTATCCGCTCGCTCCCACAGCGATCTGACTTCATTCTCAAGATCTTGCGCATTATACTGTCCAGCCACCTCAGAGATCACTTGCAATCCTCCGAAAAACGATTTGCATGCATGTAGCACCTCTATATTTAGCCTTCGTTGTCCCATTATAGAGAGGAGATTTAGGGAGGAATATTGATATACAGATAGCCAAAACCAATAATTGAGGGGTTGTATATCAAAGAGGAGATCTGGATAGAGAAGTACCGGCCGGAGAGGCTGGACGATATTGTGGGCCAGGACGAGATTGTCCGCCGTCTGAAGTCCTATGTGAAGACGCGAAACCTGCCCCATCTTCTATTCTCCGGGCCGCCAGGGGTGGGCAAGACCGCTGCATCCATCTCCATTGTCAAAGAGATCTTCGGCGAGACCTGGAGGAACAACTTCATCGAATTGAATGCCAGCGATGAGCGGGGCATAGATATCATCCGCCACAAAGTCAAGGACTTCGCCCGGATGGCGCCCCTGGGAGAGGCGGATTTCAAGGTTATATTTCTGGATGAGGCCGATGCCCTGACCAACGATGCCCAGAGCGCTCTGCGCCGGACTATGGAGAGATACTCCGCTACCACCAGGTTCATACTCTCCTGCAACTACTCCTCCAAGATCATCGAGCCCATTCAGTCCCGCTGTGCGGTTTACCGCTTCAAGCCCCTCTCTCCTGAAGCGGTGACCAAGAGGATCAAGTTCATTGCCAGTGAGGAGGGACTGCGGGTTTCAGATGGAGGTCTGTCCGCTATAGAGTATGTCGCCGGCGGAGACATGAGAAAGGCAATCAACGCCCTGCAGGCGGCAGCTCTCTTGGGCGACGAGGTGGACGAGGAGACGATCTACCAGATCACATCCACCGCCAAACCGGAGGAGATCAAGAGCTTCATCAAGACCGCAATATCTGGAGATTTTGTGGGAGCGCGCGCAATACTGGATGATCTCCTGCTATCCAAAGGGCTCTCCGGCCAGGATGTGGTGATCCAAATCCACCGGGCTATGCTGGACTTGGATGATATCGCAGACAGGGATCGGGTAAAGCTCATCGACCGTATCGGAGAGATCGATTTTCGCATGACTGAAGGAGCAAACGAGAGAATTCAGCTCGAGGCTCTCTTAGCGTACTTCGCCCTGATGGCTTCAGAGCAGAGATGAGCAGCTGAATTATAATTCTGTAGCATATTGAACCAGTCAGGGGGCTCAGCCATTGAAAACCGGCATTCTGCTATGCATAAGAGCCGCTTTCAGCTCCTCAATTCTCACCGGTTTGGCTATGTAGTCATTCATCCCCGCATCGAGACACACCTCTCGATCCCCTTTCATGGCATGAGCGGTCATGGCGATGATGTAGGGCTGATGGCATGCGGTGCTGCGTATGCTCCTCGTGGCCTCCAGGCCGTCCATCTCCGGCATCTGCACATCCATCAGCACCACATCATAAGGCCTGCTCTCAAGTGCTGCCAGAACCTCCTGGCCATCAGCAGCGATATCAGCCGTATATCCCAGCCGCTCCAGCATTCTTATAGCGACCTTCTGATTGACCAAATTGTCCTCGGCAAGCAGTATTCGCAGGCCTTTTTGGATCTCTTGATCGGACAGATCGAGGGTCAGGTCAGGCCGATCCCCATGGAGCTTCGGATAAGGCTCGATGGAGGCCTCGGCCTGGATGGTGAAATAGAAGCTTGAGCCCTCTCCAGGAACGCTCTCCGCCCAGATTCCACCTCCCATCAGCTCAGCCAGATGCTTGCAGATGGCAAGTCCCAGTCCCGTGCCTCCATACTTGCGGGTGGTGGAGGCGTCTACCTGGCTGAAGGACTGGAACAGCCGGCTCATTCGGTCCTGGGATATGCCGATCCCTGAGTCCGTCACCCGGAACTGGATCTCATGGCCGTCCTCGACTGGAAGAGCGGATACATCCAACCGGACGAAACCCTTATCGGTGAACTTAACGGCATTTCCCAGGAGATTGACCAGTATCTGTCTGAGCCTGGTCATGTCGCCCATCAGATATCTGGGAACCTGCGGCTCGACTTCATAGCTAACGGAGAGGCCCTTGCGAGAAGCGTCCTCTGCCACCAGGTTCAATGAGGTCTCCAGGCATTCAATGAGGTCAATGCGCTCCTTCTCCAGCTCCATCATCCCTCCCTCGATCTTGGAGAAGTCCAGGATATCGCTAATAACCTTAAGCAGAGAGTCACCACTGCTGTGGATGGTCTCAATGTAGTCCCTCTGCACAGAGTCGATGTTGGTATTGAGAAGCAGGCTGGTGAAGCCTATCACCGCATTCATAGGGGTCCGGATCTCATGGCTCATATTGGCCAGGAACTCTGACTTGGCCTTCGTCGCCGATTCCGCCCTTTCTTTGGCATCGCGCAGGTCCTGCTCCACCTTCTTTCGCTCAGTGAGGTCGGTGCTCACAGAGATTATTCCTATCCGCCTTTGCCTATTATCGCATATCGTGCTGAAGATATACGAAGCAGGGAACCGGCTGCCATCCTTTCTTTTAACCAGGTACTCGCATTCCAGGTAGCCTTTGGCCAGGATCTCTTTCGTCACCATCTCCACGTTATATTTCATCTCCGGAGGAAGGATGGTATCTTTAATGGACGCGCCCAGCACCCCCTCCGCCTTCCACTGGTAGAGCGATTCAGCAAACCTGTTCCAGTATATGATCCTGCCATCGAAATCAGTAGCAATAACAGCATTTCTGACCTGGTCGAGCAATGAGGCCTGAAATGCCACCCTTTCCTCTGCCATCTTCCTCTCGGTGATATCCTGGCCCTGAGCAATGGTGGCAATGACACGCCTCCCGGCCTCATCATATATATTGGCCGAGTTCCAAAGGACGGTTCTCACCTCTCCATTCTGGTGGCATATGGGGATCTCCACTGCGTTCCAGCTTTCCCCGGAGAGGGTCCTCTCGATATAAGCGAAAGACTCCGTCCGGCTCTCATCGGGAAAGAGGATTCCCAGCGATCGACCCAAGACCTCATCCGCCCGCCAGCCTGTCAGCCTCTCGAAGGCATGGTTGAACCTGGTGATGCAGAAGTTGGGGTCCCAGACGATGATGGGGGCGTTGGCATGGCTGAGGAGATTATCCAGATAATCCCTGGTTTCCCGCAGGTCGGCTGCCACCCGCTTGAGCTCCTCGGAAGAGCGCTTTTTTTCAGTTATGTCGTTGCCGATGCACAGAACCTCTACAACCTCTCCCCGCTCGTTTTGGACTAGCCGGTGGGCCCAGGCAATCCAGACCAGCTCTCCATTGGATCTTATGTTCTCCGCTATATGAGTGGAGCATTCTTCTGGATTCTCCCTTATATGCCCGATTATCGCCTTGAGGTTGCAACCTATGCCTCCTGGTGGAAAGATGGTCTCGGTTACATTCCGTCCCAGGATATCCTCCTCATTGTAGCCGAAGAAATGCAGGCCGAACTTGTTGATGAACCTGATAGCTCCGCTGGTATCCACTCGGATGATGACGCTGCTTGAGGTCTCCACCAGCTCCCTGTACTTCTCCTCGCTCTCCCTGAGGGCGGATTCCGCTTTGAATCGGCCGATGAATCCTCCTATGGCGCTGGCCATGGTCATCAGTATGAAAGCCACACTCCAGCTCCAATCCCTCTCCAGCCTATAGTCCTCGAAACCGATGAAACCCCAGAATCGGTCGGTAGTGAATATGGGGACGATCATGAATGATCTCACCCCCATCGTCTCCAGCGGTCCCCTCGCCGACGGGGGCAGGTCGCGGGTTCTTCCCCGGATGGGCATTCCTCCGGAGAGGATCTGGAACCATTGGGGAATGGAGCTGTATGCCTCGTAGCTCAGATCTGGATGGCGAATCTTGGCCGAGCGTGCATCTCCATCATTGCCGGATATCCATTCATACCCAAGCGAGATCTGATCTCTTCCCTCCTCGTCCAGATAATGCTCAAATATGCAGGCCCTGTCCACATTGGCCGAGCAGCCCAGTATCTCCAGGGACAGATTAAGGGCAACATCCATCTCCCGAGAGATCAGGAGCTGGTTTGTAGCCAGGGCAGCTCCTGCCATGATCCTATCTCTCTCGCGCAGATCGTCATTTCGGCCTTGATGCTCTATCCAAAAAATTGCATTTTCAGAGGGAGGATTATTATCATGCACCTGCCCAGAAGAGGGATGCGCTTCTCTAAATGTGATTATGGATCTGCCTTCATAGCCCTTCCCCTGCATAGTAGCAATGGAGTACTCAATTCTCCTTCTCTGGAGATCGACATCTCCTCGATGGATCGGGCCATCAGCGCTCTTCGCGGTCTTTAGGATGCCTGAGCACAGGTCCTTCAAGACCCCGCCCTTGCCACAATTCAGCTCTTCCAGAGATCTTGCCATCCTCTCTGCAGCAGGGTTCGAATAGAGTATCTCCCCGGATGGATCGCAGATGCATATCCCATCCTCCAGTATCTCCAGGGTGGACTGAAACATCCTCTCAGGATTCATGAGATCGCCCCACCAGGACCGCCCGGACGGGAGCGGCCTCAGCATCTTTTATCTTCAGGGGAAGGCAGATCAGCCAGTATCTGCCAGGGGAAACGGCAATAAGATCGATCCCCTCCAGGATTAGAACGTCGTTTTTCAGCAGGATATTGTGAACGGGGAGGGATTCATCCTCATATCGATCCACTGAGATATAGTCGATTCCCACCAGGCTGGCTCCCAGACTGACGCATAACTCTGCTGCAGGGGGAGAGAGGGAGACGTATTCATCCTGGAATGTGGGGTTATGCATCAACCCCTGGAAGGAATTGCTGGTCTTAAAAAGGATGGCCTCACCTCTCTGGATATTGACATCCTGCAGCGCCTGGGCGGGGACGGCATCGATTTCCCGGACGGCGATCACCCAGGCAGGAGTGATGAACCTTTCCGGTGGATAGCTGTCCAGAGGGAAGCCGTCCCTCAGTATATGAGAGGGGAAGTCAATATGAGTTCCCGTATGGGAGCCCAAAGAGAGAACAGAGAGGCTATAGTTGGATCCCTTCCCAAGTCCCGCCATCCACTGCCTGGAGAAGGGACTGTCTCCGGGATAATTGGGAGCTATCTCTATCGGCGCGCTGATATCATACTGCTCTTTGCTTAGCAGCGCTTCATAGAGGCCAGGCACTGATGGCTGAGGCAATTGACATCCCAAATCTTTTTTGGCCTCTCTGTTCATAAATATTTCTGCCAATTGGCATCTTCAAAATAGGATATGCTTGCAGTGGCCATCCAAAAAAAGATGCACTGAATGGATATGTTCTCCCGGACCAATCCATTCTTGCCGGCACCGGCTGCTTTAGCCCTGCAGTTCCGGCGAGATCAATCATTATGGCTCTTCGCTGAATTATGTGGGTGAGTTAAGTCAGAGAATATGGCCTTTTGTTCCTCTGTGTCTCTATGTTTGGGTCAGAGCATAGCGTTTCACCACAGAAGGCACAAAAGATACAGAGTTTTTGCGATTCAAGTTCACCCATTCTAAATAGCGAGGAGCCATCATTATTTCTTGTCCAGGACCCGGATGAGGTGATAGCCAAACTGAGATTTGACCGGCCCGATGATCTTTCCTTTCTCCCCTTCGAAGGCGGCCTTTTCAAACTCCGGGACCATCCTGCCCTTGCCAAACCAGCCCAAGTCTCCGCCACTCTTGCCGGAAGGGCACTGGGAATATTTGCGGGCCATCTGAGCAAAGCTCTCCTGGCCGGATGCCAGCAACTCTTTGACCTCTAATGCCTTCTTCTCCGTTTTGCACAGGATATGTGCGGCATGGACTTCTTTCGTCATAGCACGGAGTTGATGGGGAGATGGGATAAAAAGATAGGGGTCTAGAGATCTGCTGCTGCAATCTCATGCACCATTCCCCGCTCGGCCCTTCTCCAAGACCGCCAGAAATATCCATTAAAAGCCTCTGGATAAAGCAGCAAGGCTAGGTTATTGCGTTGTCAAGGCTGGTATTGCTCAGGCACGGCCAGAGCCTCTGGAACCGGGAGAGAAGGTTCACCGGCTGGACAGACATCGATCTCTCTTTCCAGGGAATCGAGGAGGCCCGCGATGCCGGGCGGATCATGAAGGGAGCGGGCATAACGATTGATGTTGCCTATACATCCCTTTTGAAGCGGGCCGTCAGGACCATGTGGATAGTCCTGGGTGAGATGGACCTGACGCGGATTCCCGTCATCAAGAGCTGGAGGCTAAACGAACGCGCCTATGGGGATTTTGAGGGTCGGAGCCTGGATGAGGCGGAAGAACTGTATGGCGCTGAGCAGGTGCGAAGATGGCGCAAAGGATTTCTCCATCGTTTCCCTGCCCCTTCATCAGAATCCCTGAAGGATGTACAAGAGCGTCTTCTGCCCCTCTGGCAGGGCCAGATCGCAGCCGATCTGAAAAAAGGGAGAGGCGTTCTTGTGGTCTCCCATGGCAACACCATCCGTGCCCTTGTTAAGCATATTGAGGAGATCTCCGACCAGAATATCGAAGAGCTGGAGGTTCATACCGCTTCCCCCATCCTCTATGAGCTTGACGGCCGGCTGAAGCTCATGAAGCGCATCGATCTATAGCATATCGGAAATGGCATGAATTCGAGAGGGTTGCAGATGGCATACGATGTTATTCACATATCCATGGAGATGAAGGAGGAGCTGGTTGATCGATACACCAGCCAGGTGCTCTATGAGATAAAATCGGAGATATATGGATGCTGCATCAAGCTTTTGACCGGCATCCCATCGATCAAGGACGCCTGGGAGGAGAGCTTCTATTCGGCATCGCAGAGCATTCGCTCCCACGGCCGGCTTTATGTGATCAGGGATCAGGATGTGGGAGAGAATCAGGTCCTGTACAACCCCCAATCCAGAACGGCATTTCTGATCAACATGGACTATTACGGCTGGGTCAAGTCCCTGGCCCTGAGCGTGGCGGGAGATATCCTGGAGGATTATCACAACATCTATTCTGTTCATGGAGCCTGCCTGGATATGAGGGGTCAGGGGATATGCATATTAGGTGGATCGGGTGCGGGCAAGACCACCCATACCTACGGCCTGCTGCGCAACCCGCGGATGCGAGTGGTCTCTGACGACTGGTTCTTCGGAAGGATATTCGGTGATGATGTCTTAGCATATGGCTCAGAGAAGAACTTCTATATCCGGGCTGATCTGGCTGAGATCTGGAAGGAGTTTGCCGGTCTGGTTGATAAGGCGTCCTTTGATTCCAAGGGGCGAGCAGTGGTGGACCTCCGCCAGGCCATAGGAAAGGGGCGCATAATGCCCCTGACAACCATTGAGAAGGTGATCTTACTCAAGCGAGACCCTGAACAGGAGGAGATCGTACTCCCCTTGGAGGGGGATCAGGCTCTGGCTATTCTGGAGGAGAATGGCTACTATAATCCTCATCTTCTAGTGCATAACGAATTCAAGGCCAATCGGCGCAGCCGCTTTTTCCGGACGCTCTTTCTCCACTCAAGGGTGATTGAGGTGAACACCACCGGCACCCCCGAGGAGACTCAGAGAAGGATATTGGAGATCTTAGAGGAGAAATGAGATTGATCCAGGATTCTGTTCGAGACTGGTTTTAATGCTTTGCTCCTCTATATCGGGACGGAATGAGGCATTTCTCTCCCTCTCCTATGAGGTCTTTCCTTCCTATCCTCTCCAGCCCCTCCCGGACAAGATCGTAATTCCCTGGATCTCTGTACTGCAGCATAGCTCTTTGGATCCTCTTCTCCTCCCCCCGGGGAATGTGAACCGGCTGGAGGGTGAAGGGATCCAGGCCGGTGTAATACATGGCAGTAGAGATGGTCATGGGTGTGGGGGTGAAGTCCTGCACCTGCTCGGTGTACATGCTGTTATCGCGCAAATACTCCGCCAGCTCGACCATATCGGCAATGGTGCAGCCAGGATGGCCTGACATGAGATAGGGGAGAATATACTGCTCCCTTCCCGCCGCCTGCGAAGCCGCGCGAAACCTCTCCCTGAAGTCGTCCAGAACCTGGCGGGGAGGCTTATGCATGCACTCCGTAACCGTTCTGGAGATATGCTCCGGGGCGATCTTCAGGTGGCCGGAGACATGGTGCCGGCAGAGGTCCTCCAGATAGCCCGACCGGTCCGCCATCACCAAATCATGCCTAATCCCCGAGCCGACAAAGACCCTCCTCACCCCGGGAATGGCCCGAAGCCGGCGCAACAGCTCCACCTGGAGGGAGTGGTCTTTCTCTAGGGTGGGGCAGTCCGCGCTGCAGAGCCTGTCCGGACATGCCCCCTGCTTCCAGCGGGGGCAGACCAGGCCGTACATATTGGCAGTGGGACCGCCCACATCCTGAATGATCCCCTTGAATCCGGGCATAAGGACCAGCCTCTCTGCTTCCCGGACGATGGAGCTTATGCTTCTGCTCTGCACAATCCTTCCCTGGTGATGGGTGAGGGCGCAAAATGAGCAGGATCCAAAGCAACCCCGGTGGCTGGTGATGGAGAAGCGGACCGGCTCTAATGCAGGAATGGGCTCCCGATAGGAGGGATGGGCCTTTCGGCTATAGGGAAGTTCGTAGATTTGGTCGAGTTCTGCCGTACTGAGGGGAAGAGCGGGCGGATTCTGGATGACCACCGTCTTGGGATGGGGCTGGACCACCGCCCGGGCGTGATAGGGGTCCTGCTCCTTATAGTGGGCGGCAAAGGCTTGGGCGTACTTTCTCTTATCCCCCTTGACCTCTGCGAAGCCGGGGATGATAACAGCGTCCTGACGCCCAGCCTCTCGCCAGCGCCGCACCTCCTCTTTAACCGCGGTTCCGGGGACATCTCCGATCTGGGCGATCTCTTCCCCGGCATTCAGGCGCCGGGCCACCTCCAGGATGGGCTTCTCCCCCATGCCATAGACCAGAAGGTCGGCGGGGGCGTCCGCCAGGATGGACTGGCGGACAGAGTCCGACCAGTAGTCGTAATGAGCGAACCGGCGCAGGCTGGCCTCGATTCCTCCCAGGACGACAGGAACATTGGGAAAGAGGGAATGAACCCGGTTGGCATAGATGATCGCCGCCCGGTCCGGCCGGAGCAGGCGGCCGCCAGGGGAGTAGACATCCCGGCGGCGGCGCTTGAGGTTGGGGGTGAAGTTGTTGACCATGGAGTCCACGTTGCCGGAGGTTATGCCAAAGAAAAGGCGGGGCCGGCCCAGCCGGAGGAGGTCCTCATCTTTTTTCCAATCGGGCTGGGCGACAATTCCCACGGCGTAGCCCGCATCCCAGAGGACCCGGCCCAAAAGCCCTGCCCCGAAGGAGGGATGGTCCACATAGGCATCTCCGCTGACGAGGATGATATCGAACTGCTCGATGCCGAGGTTTTTTGCCTCCTGTATAGATATGGGCAGGAAAGAGGGTTGCTTTATCATGTCAGCTTATGGAAAGGCCTTGGGGCAACATATACCCTTCGAAGGCAGGTTTAGTTATCAATTTTAATTGGCTTAAGCAGTTTAATGGGATTTAATTATCATTCCATTCCTGTACGGAACACAGGGTGACGCAAGAGGTATCAGGACTGATTTCACATCTGCAAGTAAGTTATTCAAATATCCATAAAAGTTAGCTACGTAGTATGTGCATCTAACACAATCGATCAGGATGAGCCTGAGAGTTTGGAGTATTTTGCAGAGAAGATGCTTATTCCTAAATCCCGCGTAGGCCTGGAGAACCACCTCTCCAGCCGCAATCTGTGGATGGGCGTATAGGCGGACGACCGCTTCCGCTGGCAGGAAGATGGCTGGCAGATAAAGACAAGTGTATATGCCAAGCCCTCGTCTCCCGCAGCTTTGACAGCAACGCAGTGCTGCAGATCCAGATCGACATCAACGATGCCGTGCACCGCGCTCATGATGGGCTCTTCACAGTCCGGCCTGATGGGAAGGAGCAGAAATTATAATACAAAAGAGGACAATCTTTCATTCCAGATGAAGCTCAAGATCACAATCACAGGCCCTAAGGTCCACGACGTCGGATACCGGCCCTGGCTCACAGAGAAGGCTGTTGATCTGGCCCTCAGGGGCTTTGAGGTCTACAACGACGCAGAGGGCGATCTGCAGTCAGTCGTGGCCCTGGTGGATAGCGACAAAAGACGTGCCACCCAGTTCTTCGAGTTTGCCAAGGCCGAACTCCCGCCTTTAGCCAGGATTGACGATATAAGGTCAGAGCCCTACGATGAAGAGATACAACCTTTATGGCAGTCGGCCACCCCGGGGACATTTGTGCAGATAAACAAGGCTGTCCCTATACTCCAGGAGATGAGGGAAGATCTCCGGGAGGTTAAAACGAATACGAATCTCATCCCAGAGATCGCGGAGAA
>NZ_DAKC01000123.1:14225-18171 GCF_002496465.1 Methanosaeta sp. UBA356
GCGGAGAATACCCGACTCATCCCGGAGATCGCGGAGAATACCCGTCCCATTCCGGAGATCGCAGAGAAGCAAGATGTGATCATCGACGAGATCAGGGGCTTGCACCGGGAGATGACCTTCGATGCCGGCTGGAGGGCGAGGATAGAGAGCGATATCCAGGCGATAAAAGCCAAGATCGGCATCAGATAGACCCTAAGACCAATTCAGGCAAAGATCCTCAAGAAGGGAAATTCATAACGTTCTCTGGGCCTGGCAACTGTGATAGATCTTTGACAATCGATAGCCCCTCGCTTTTGAGAAACGTATTTTTCCGTAACCTGGCCTGACGGCTGCGCAGGTGCATCCGAGGGGCAGGGAATCAGCCGGAATTACTCCCAGTTCTGCATTAAGGACGATTCGGTATTGAGGAGCCAGCAAGAAGGCCATTGCGCACTTATGATCTGAAACCATTTGGGCGATAGGCACCTAAAATCCTCTAAAGGCAAGCTTTAAGCTTCAACTGTCCTGTGCGAGAATTATACCAGAGATAAGTCTTAAGACAAGAAAGACCATCGTAGTATTTAAATCCAATAGGGATACAAGAAGCTATGAGGGGAAGGCAATGAGGGAGAGTCGAGTGCATCCAGCTATGCTGGCAGTCGCTATCATCCTTTTGGCATCAATAGCCGGTGGGACAACTCATATCGTCCGCCAGGGAGAGAGCCTCCAGGGGGCCATAAACCGGGCGGATTCCGGAGACACTATAATCGTCCGGGAAGGGGTCTATCGAGAGAGCCTGAATATAACTCGGCCGATTGTCCTGGAGGGCAGGGGACGGCCTCTGCTGGACGGAAGCGCCATTGGCAACGCATTAACCATCAATGCGGATGGGGCAAAGGTATCCGGCTTTGAGATCAGAACTACTCGACGAACTGGGGTCCATGTCCTCTCTGGAGGGAATATCATAGAGAACAACAGCATCTCCGGTTGTCTGGACGGCATTCGCCTGGAAGGGGCCCATTCCAACATCATTGCCAATAACAGCATAAACAACAACACCAACGGCATAACCCTCTACAGCTCAAAAGAAAATCGGATACAAAATTGCGATATCCGGGACAACTACATAAATGAGGAGAGCGACTGCGGCATATTTCTCATCTACTCCTCAGGTAATGTCATCCAGGATAATCAGCTGAGAAATAATGGCGACACCTCCATCTCGCTTCGCTCTGCCAGCAACAATTCGATCATAAACAATACCGTCATCGAGAATGATTGGTATGGCATTTCTCTGTCTGAATCCAGCAACGGAAACCGGATTGCATACAACAATGCCAGCAACAATATCGATGCCGGCATATACCTGGACTGCTCCCGGAACAACCACCTCCTGGGAAACCGGGCCGTGGACAACAGCAAGGGAATTTATCTCTCTTATGACAGCAATGACAACATCCTTGAGGAGAATTATCTCTCCCAGAATGGGAAAGGGCTCTATCTGGCAAATCATGCCAGCAATAACACCATTTTGGGCAACACCGCCCAGGATAATGGGTATGGCATTTACCTGACCTTCTCCTCCCGCTGGGATCTGGTATATGCCAATCATCTCATCAATAACGGCTGCAATGCCTATGACCGGGGGGAGAACAATCGCTGGGACAATGGAAGCCAGGGGAACTATTACAGCGATCTGGGAGGGAAGTTCTACATCCCCGGGGGACCGGGGATTGACAATCACCCCCAGGCGGAGCCCACCGGCTGAAGATCAATTTCCCTGCTAAAAATCCTCTTCCCCACGCTTCTCTTCAACCTCTTTCTGACTTCTCGCCGAGGAGCGAAGCGATATGAAGTTATATTTGCAAAAGAGGGATGGACCATACTCTTCTGATCCATCCTGCCCTTTTACCTGGAGGGCTGTGCTCTTTGCTCTCGCTCTTGAATCCTTCAGATGAACCTGGGCCTCTCCGAGAGCCTCATGGCCATAGGCAGTCTGCGCCAGGGCTTTCCTTTTGTCTCTCCAGTGAGCCTCTCTTTGAGCTCATCCACAGTCATGCTCTTCTTTGCCGGCGACTTGGGGGTGGATTCGCTGCGAATGGTGACGGCCAGCCGACCGGACTGGAGCTCCTCGTCCCCGATCACTGCCACATATGGCACCCATTCCCTTCCAGCATCGCGGATCTTCTTGCCCACGGTCTCGTCCCTGTCGTCAATATCTGTGCGGAAGCCGAGAATCCCGGCCAGGGCAAGAGCCCTCTCCTGGTGGCGCTCAGCCACCGGTATGATTCTCACCTGGGTTGGAGACAGCCAGGTCTCGAGCATGGGCAGCTTGCCCTGAAGAGATAGTCGGGCCGCCTTCTCCAGTATGGCGTACATCACCCTCTCTATCGCTCCGGAGGGAGAGCAATGCAAGAGTATGGGCCGCCTTCTCGCACCAGACTCATCGATATAGTTGATATCGTAGCGCTCGGCATTCTCCACATCGATCTGGACGGTGGAGAGGGCGCTGGCCTTGTCCATGGTATCCACGAAGTTGAACTCGAACTTGAGGACGAAATAGAAGAACCTCTCATCCCACATCTCGATTAAGACCGGCTTTTTGATGATATCCACCAATCCAGCAATGAACTCCTGATTCTCCTTATAAAAGTCCCGAGTGAACCTGATGGCCACCTCATAGTCTTCAACCTCCAGGCCCACCTCCTTCAGGACGCTGATGCTGGCGAGATACTGCTTCCTGAACTCCTCGATGGCGGAATGCATATCCCGGCTCATGGTGTGCATATCGGGCATGGTGAAAGCCCGCAGGCGGCGGATGCCCACCAGCTCCCCCCGCTGCTCGCGCCGGAAGCTGTATCTGGTCATCTCTATCATCTTCAGGGGCAGGGACTTGTAGGATATGGACATGTCATGGCCCATCAAGAACTGGCCGAAACAGGCGGCGAAACGGAGGAAAAGCTTTCTCTTGTCCGAGTCGATCTGATACTGCCGGGCGGGAAAGCGGTCCAGATACTTTTTCAGAGTGGGATGCTCCATATCGTACATGATGGGGGTCTCCACCTCCATGGCGCCCATGTCCGCCGCCTTCTCCAGTACCAGGGTCTCCAGGAGGGACTTGACCAGCCTGCCTTTGGGGTAGTAGCGCATGTTGCCCGAGTCGGAGCCCGGCTCGTAGTCCACCAGCTCCAGCCGTCTCATCAGCTCCACATGGGGCGGGACCTTGTCCACTGCTCTCGCTTTGGAGATCTCGTAGTTGGCGAACTTCTGCAGGTTAGTGTGCCCCTCGAAATTGAACTTGTCTGCGTCCACCAGCTTTCCATCCAGATCTAAGACCCTCCAGTAGGATACCGCTTTGGCCTCAGACTTAAGGGCCTCGGATACCACCTCACCCTCGCCCAGCCTTATGGATCGGGAGAGCTCGGAGAGCGGATGGCCCTTGCAGCTGATGGTGAAGGCTTTGTACCAGCCGAAGGGGGCACGCATGACCTCATAGTTCTGGGAGAGGACATCTGCCATTCCCTTGAGTATCTTGACTGCCGTGGCCGGGGTGGAGAGGCTGGAGCTCAAGTGGGCATAGGGATAGATCATAATGCGGTGGGCCTTGACCTGGCCGGCCACATCTGCTACCTGCTTTGCGCCCTCGGCGATCACAGCATCGGTATCGTCCTCGTCGAACTTCTCCACGGCGATGAAAGCGCATAGCGCCTCATCGAGGCGGCCTTTCTTGGCCGAATCTTCGACCTCTTCTGCCAGCTTCGTGGGCCTCTTGGCCTCGAACTCAATGAAATCCGAGTGAATTAGGAGCAATTGCAATATCGGTCACCTGAACTCTTGAAGGATGAGTGTGGGTGTAATTCAATGTTTCTATCTAGCTCCAGGTGCTCCAGAGGAGAAAGCCTCCTGCTGCCAAGGATCGGGCGTCTGAAGCGGTCCTCTCTCACCCTGCCAAACGCCAGGCTTCCGA
>NZ_DAKC01000067.1:0-13606 GCF_002496465.1 Methanosaeta sp. UBA356
GGCAATCCATCCGGTCTTCTCAATAATCTCCCCGTTGGTTGCAGGTCCCTTCAGTAAGAAATCAAAGACCAAATCTTCATCATTCGGATTTGTCGTGTTTGCCGTCCAGATGATTACCGATCCTGCCACCTGCGGGCTGATCTTGTCAGGATCCAGGCTCTGTAAGGTCACATTCCCTTTTGCCTGCTCAACTAGAGAGCCTAAAGGCATAGCTGCTCCTGCCTCACTGGATATAGTTGAGGCGGGAGACACTGCTCCCGAGGTCGGCAAATTCTGGTTCTTGCTCACATAAAAGTCAGTATCTCCTGATGTGTCTCCCAGGGGATTAACGCCGCATCCATCTGCAGACGCAGTATTCGTCAGGGAAAAAATCTGCGCTGTTATGCACAAGAGCATAGCTACAGAGATAAACAGTATCTTGGACAACATTTTTTCCTATCCTCCGCCATTCTCAGCATGCTTCGGGTTTCAACGTTTTAAAGTTTCCCCTCAGACGTCATTCGACGAAGGCGATCCTTCTGATATTGGGCATCTTGGTCCCTCGATAGCTTTATCAATCATTAAAGTTCTTATGGCCGGAGACGGCTTGTGCGCCGTTGGGTGATTGAGCATGAATGTGTGGGATCGATTTATCGGGTAGAATACGATTTCTAGATACTACCTTACGTGACGGTGAACAGACTCCAGGCGTATCCTTGGGCATGGACGAGAAGCTTGCCATCGCTCAAGGGCTTGATTCTCTGGGGGTGGATGTCATTGAAGCCGGGTCGGCAATGACCTCTGAAGGAGAACGCCTGGCAATAAAGAAGATTGCAGATTCGGGCTTCAAAGCCGAGATATGCAGCTATGTTAGGGCTTTAACCGCGGACATCGATACCGCTCTTGCCTGTGATGTGGACTCAGTCCATCTGGTCGTTCCGGTGTCTGACCTTCACATCCAGATCAAGCTGAAGGCCGACCGGGAGTCGGTGGTGCGCATGGCCGTGGATGTGACCGAGTATGCCAAGGATCACGGCTTGATCGTGGAGCTGAGCGGCGAGGATGCCAGTCGCGCTGACCAGGATTTTCTGGCAGGCCTTTACACGGCCGGAATCGAAGCGGGCGCGGACAGGCTGGCCTTTTGCGATACCGTGGGCGTGTTGGTTCCGGAGGTGGCAGCGGACATATTCTCCCGCCTCTCCCGGCTGGAGGCGCCCATCAGCATACACTGCCATAACGACTTTGGCATGGCCACCGCCAATACAGTTGCTGCCCTTCGCGCCGGAGCCTCTCAGGCCCATGTGACCGTAAATGGAATAGGAGAACGGGCGGGAAACGCGAGCCTGGAAGAGGTGGTGATGGCCCTGGAGTCCCTATATCAGATCGATACTGGGATCAGATGCAAGGACATCTACCAGCTCTCAAGGACGGTCTCGCAGATGACCGGCCTTCTGGTGGCCCCAAATAAGGCTATAGTGGGCGAGAACGCCTTTACCCATGAGGCAGGAATCCATGTGCACGGTCTTCTGGCTGACACCAAGACCTATGAGCCCATGCAGCCGGAGAATGTGGGTAGAAAGAGGCGGATAGTGTTGGGCAAGCATGCCGGTCGGGCCTCAGTTGAGCTGGCTATGCGCGAGTTTGGCCTGTCTGTCACATCCCAGCAATTGAACCAGATAGTGACAAGGGTAAAGGAGCTGGGCGACAAGGGCAAACGCGTCTCGGACGTGGATTTGCAGAGCATAGCGGATACCGTGCTCTCCATCCAGATGGAGCCGAAGGTGAAGCTGGAAGAGCTGACGGTGGTTGCCGGTAATACCGTAACCCCCACAGCGTCGGTTAAGATCCTTCTCGCCGGAAATGAGAGGCTGGAAGCGGGAGTGGGCGTAGGCCCTGTGGATGCGGCCATCAATGCCATAAGAAGGGCTATATCAGGCGTGGCTGATGTTCGCCTCGATGAGTATCATGTGGATGCTGTAACTGGCGGGACCAATGCCCTAGTAGAAGTGTGGGTGACAATGGCAATGGCAGATCGGAAGATTACAGCTCGAGGAGCTGGCGCAGATATTATCATGGCATCAGTGGAAGCGGTGCTCAATGGCATCAACCGTCTGATGCGGCTGGAAGAGGAGGAGATAGCTAGATGTCGAAAGGCATAGCCCGGACGGGCACAGATAAAAATCGAGATACGCCCCATAAGATGACCGGCGCCCAGGCGGTGCTGGAAAGCCTGAAAAGAGAAGGAGTGGATGTAGTATTCGGGCTTCCTGGTGGGGTACTCTTACCTCTTTACGATGCCATATACAAATCAGACATCTGCCACATACTGGTGCGCCATGAGCAGGGTGCAGCCCATATGGCGGACGGCTATGCCAGGGCTACGGGCAAGGTGGGAGTATGCATCGCCACCTCCGGGCCGGGAGCTACGAACCTGGTTACCGGCATCGCGAACGCCTACATGGACTCGGTGCCCATGGTGGCCATTACCGGTCAGGTGAACACCTGGCTGATAGGAAAGGACGCCTTCCAGGAGGCGGATATCACCGGCATCACTCTGCCCATTACCAAGCATAATTATCTGATCCGCAGCGCAAAGGAGATTCCTGGGGTATTCAGGGAGGCCTTCTACATCGCCCGCACCGGTCGGCCTGGTCCAGTTCTGATCGATCTCCCCAGGGATGTGACTGTGGATGAGCTGGTCTTCACCTGGCCGGATGTGGACCTGCCGGGATATCATCCCTCCTTCAAGGCTCATGAGATGCAGATCAAGAAGGCGGCGAAGGCTTTAATGGAGGCTGAAAGGCCGGTCATCTATGCCGGTGGCGGTGTGAGGTACGCCTCTGCTCATAAGGAGCTCTTTGAGCTGGCGAGAAAGGTCAATGCTCCGGTGACCACCACCCTCATGGGCGTGGGCTGCTTCCCCGAGGACCATCCGCTCTCTTTGGGAATGCTGGGAATGCACGGTACTAAATATGCCAACTATGCCATCCAGGAGTCGGATCTGCTAATGGCCATAGGAGCCAGGTTTGATGATCGGGTGACGGGTAAGATCTCCAGCTTCGCTCCCCATGCCAGGATCGTTCATATCGATGTCGATCCGGCAGAGGTGGGAAAGAACGTGCGAGTGGACATACCGGTGGTGGGGGATGCGCGCAATGCCCTGCAGGGGCTGCTTAAAGAGGTCTCGCCCAAACCTAAAGGCCCCTGGCTGGAAAAGATCGATGGCTGGAAGAAGGATCATCCCATGCGCTATATTCCGGACATGAACCTGATCAAGCCTCAGTATGTGATCGAGAAGCTCTGCGAGCTGGCCCCCGATGCCATCATCACCACAGAGGTCGGACAGAACCAGATGTGGGCAGCGCAATTCTTTGTGCATAAGGATCCGCAGAGGTTCATATCCTCCGGCGGCCTGGGGACGATGGGGTACGGATTCCCGGCGGCCATCGGCGCCAAGATGGGCCGGCCTGAGTGCACGGTCATCGATGTCGCCGGGGACGGCAGCTTCCTGATGAACAGCCAGGAGCTGGCAACGGCAGTGGTCAACGACATCCCGGTCAAAGTGGCGGTGCTGAACAACGGCTGTCTGGGAATGGTGCGGCAGTGGCAGGAGCTGTTCTTTGAGAAGAGGTACTCGGCCACTATTCTTGGCCGGACCAGTCCGGATTTCGTTAAGCTTGCCGAGGCCTATGGAGCGGTGGGGTTGAGGGCCACAAAGCCCTCTGAGGTCGAGGATGTGATTCGCAGCGCTCTGGCAACAGATCGGCCCTGCGTGATGGATTTCATCGTCAATCCGGCAGAGAAGGTCTCGCCTATGGTCCCGGCGGGAGCTACTTTGAGCGAGATACTGGAGCTGGAGTGGTGCGACGAGGCTCAGTGCGGTCACCTGGAGAGGATTTATGCCGAGGAGAGGAAAGGAGTTCTGGGCGAGGAGGGCTACTAGATGAAGCATATCATCGCCGTCATTGTGGAGAACAAGTCCGGGGTGCTCACCCGCATCGCCGGCCTCTTCAGCCGCCGGTCTTTTAATATCGATAGCCTCTCTGTAGGGGCTACCGACAATCCGGATTATTCCCGCATGACCATCTCCGTTCAGGGGGACAGGGATGTCCTGGAGCAGGTGATAAAGCAGCTGTCCAAGCTGATCAATGTCATCCGGGTGAGCGAGCTGGACCCGGTCGAATCCCTGGAAAGGGAGCTGGCCATCATCAAGGTGAGCGTGGACCGGGAGAGCAGAAGCGAGGTCATGCAGATCGTGAACATCTTCCGGGCCAAGATCATCGATGTCTCCCAGAGGTCGATGATCATCGAGGTCACGGGAGACGAGGAGAAGGTCGAGGCCATAATTCAGCTTCTGCGCCAGTTCGGCATAAAGGAGCTGGCCCGCACCGGAAAGGTCTCGATGGTTAGAGGCACGAGGGTCATCAAGGTTTAATTTTTAATTTAGGAGGAATAAAATTTGGTGAAGATATACCATGATCAGGATGCAGATTTGAAGGCATTGTCGGACAAGACCATCGCCATAGTGGGATGGGGAAATCAGGGGCACGCCCAGGGAGAGAACCTGAAGGACTCCGGCCTGAACGTGATAGCGGCCGATATTCCCGGATCCCGGGCCTGGAAGAGGGCGGAGGCGGACGGAGTGAAGGCCATGAGCGTTGCCGATGCGGCACGAGCGGCTGACTACATTCAGATCCTCCTGCCGGATGAGTATCAGGGCAAGATCTACCGGGACGAGATCGCTCCAAACCTTGAGGAGGGCAACGTCCTTGGATTCAGCCACGGCTTTAATATCCGCTACTTCCAGATCGTTCCGCCTGAGAACGTTGATGTGGTCATGGTAGCTCCCAAGGGTCCTGGCGACCTGGTGCGCCGGACCTACCAGGAGGGCAAGGGGGTTCCGTGCCTGGTGGCAGTGGAGCAGGACCACTCCGGCGAGGCCAAAAAGAAGGCTCTAGCCTATGCCAAGGGCATTGGCGGCACCCGGGCTGGGGTAATCGAGACCACCTTCACTGAGGAGACGGAGACCGATCTCTTCGGGGAGCAGGTGGACCTGTGCGGCGGGGTGACGGAGATGATCAAGGCGGCCTTCGAGACCCTGGTGGATGCAGGATACCAGCCTGAGATCGCCTATTTCGAGGCCTGTCACGAGCTGAAGCTGATTGTGGATCTGATCTACGAGGGCGGATTCATGCGCATGTGGAACAATGTATCCAACACCGCTGAATACGGGGGCATGACCCGGGGCCACAGGATAATCAATGAGCAGTCCCGTGAGGAGATGCTGGACATCTTGGCTGAGATCCAGTCAGGCGAGTTCGCCCGAGAGTGGATCCTGGAGAGCCAGGCCGGCCTTCCAGTGAAAAAGTCCCTGGAAAAGATGGAGTCCGAGCACCCCATCGAAGAGGTTGGTGCCCAGCTGCGGGCCATGATGCCCTGGCTGGAGAAGAAATAGGTGCAAGAGCAGAAGTAAGCTTTATATCATGGCAGGTTGTAGCATGTTGCGGACGGGCGCGGGTGCCCCGTGCCCGGACGCAGCGCCATGATCTATGGCCTCGAGATAAACGATTATCAAAAAAGCCAAAAGAACTACATCACAGGAGGGAGGAGCAGTTTCAGAAGCGCGGCCACCTGGCCGCGTTTCGGAAGCTGTAGCATTGCCCTAATTTCTAAAATTTCTGGCAATAATTTCGTATCATGTCCTCAACCAAGAGATAAATATCTTCAACCAGGATGAGTTAGCTGGAGATGCTTGTGCAAAAGCTGGAACCCAACTTCACCGGAATAAATAATCTGAATGAGGATCTAAGGGCGGCAGCTGAGGTTTACATTCTTAGAAGGCCAAATGATGTGTACGACTTCCTGAAAAAGGGGCCTTCAGCTATAGCTCTGGTCTCGGAGGCATATGAGCGAATTCGAGAGCATTTCCCTCAGGACGAGATCTTCATGGAGGTCCTGACAGATCCAGGCTCACCGATTGAAAAGGAGCTTTTGATCTCCATATCCACCGCCCTTCCGCCAATCGATGCCATCAGAAAGCTGGATGCCTTTGATGATAGCTGGTGGCTTGGGGCTTCGAGCGGTTCGCCTGCGGATATCTGTATCAAGGTGGAATACAGATAGCATCCCCGCAGAGGGAGTTCAACTGGAAGTCTTACCTGGCTTTAGCTGAAGAGCTAGGGAAAAGCTCTGATGATGGCATAAAAATAATAGAGAGCCATCTATAAAAGCCAATCGACTTCAGAATCTCCCGTCTCATACCTTTCAGAATCCATATCCATAGCCTGGTAGAATGCCGCTTCCGCCTCCTGATATCTGCCTAAAACGGTTAGCGCCTCAGCCTTTATGCTCAGTGCATCGAGGTTATCGGGCTGTATTGAAAGCGCCCGGTCCAGAGCAAAAAGCGCCTCCTCTGTCCGTCCCATTTCCAGCAGGAGGATGCCCCTGTCCAGCCAGGCCTGCCCGTAGCCAGGATCTATCTCAACTGCTTTATCTGAGGCCTTCAGGGCTTCATCATGATCTTTTAGACCAGAATATGCGAGAGCTCTTCCCCGCCAGGCCTCGGCATCATCCGGATCCAGATCCAGAGCCCTCTGGAACGCCTGCAGCGACTGATTGTATCTGCCATCCAATTCAGTAGTATTGCTCCCTACGGTGCCGTTTTCTGCTTCACTGCTTTCTGCTATGCTTTTCTCTGCTATGTTGATAAGGGAGAAGCCCTTGATCTTCCAGGCCTTGAGATTCTCTGGGTAGCTCTTTATAGTACTGTCCAGAGTGCTTATGGCCTCATCAAACCTCCCCAGCTTAACAAGAAGGAGGATCTTCTTATTTGTGGCATTTAAAGTGGCATTAATATCGCCAGGCCTCGCGGCTATCGCCTGGTCGTAGATCTGGAGGGCCTTCTCAAAACTCTCGTTGGCCTGAGAGAATGAGCCCTTCCACATCTGCTTGTATCCCTCTTTGATCCAATGATCTGCATCTTCTTCCATAGTACTGGCGGATGCAGATATGCACAGACAGGCAAATGCTGCCAGGAGAAGGATAATACCCGTGCAACTGCGCACTCTGTACTCATCCTCCAATTGCTTAGACCTCGTAAGTCTCATTTCCTCATCCTCATGCAATGGGATTATATCAGATCGAATTTGGCGAAGGGCGGATGATACAATCGGGAATGTCTTCCCTGTCACCGCCACCTTTGTCGTATTCGTTAACGCTATTTGACGTAGTCGGTGTATCTCATTAACTTTGCGCTGGCCAGGGGTTCGTCATCTAGGAAAAGAGAGCATCCCGTAGCCGAACATGGCAAAATACAGCAGCACAGAATGCAGTCCAATAGAAAAGTCTATAAATGTTTGGTTTATTATATTTCATCCTATGCTCAACATTCTGCAGCTATCTGAGAGCCAGATCTACGTAGAGAGCGAGCGCTGGCAGTGCAGCTTCGGCCATGGAAGGCCCGTCAAGCTTGGCCTGGTACTGGAGGCTGTAGACCTTGATGAAGAGGATGATAACGGCTTTTCAATCGTCATCGATGCCAGCCTGCTGCCCCAGCTGGAGTGCCTGGACGGGGAGATATTGGAGGAGGCGAGGGCCGAGGGCCTGGAGGCGAAAGAGGAGCAGATACTCTATGCCTACGAGTCTTATGGAGGAGTGCCGGTGAACATAGATGCTGTCCAGCCTCCCAAGGCCTCATGCGGATTCTCCAGCTTCGTGGCGGACAGCACGATCAGGAGCACGGAGATAGCCGGCACGGGCGAGTCGATGGAGACCCGCCATTTTCAGAATGTGGATGAGGCTATGTCCTTTGCTCGCGACTTCTATGCGGTTTATGCTCCTGTCATCTTTGGATTCATCGATATGGTGCTCGACCATCCCCTCCGATCGGGAGGCACGGGCTGGGACAGAATCAGCCGGATGGCGAGAAGATAAGGGCGGTATATTATGAGGTTTTGCTGCCTGTTCTTTCATTTGCCTGCTTGAGATCTACTTAATTTTTGATATAATCTCTCTCGATAATCATCAGCCAGTTCTGAGACTCTGTCTCCTAATGGCATCTCCAGATTGAAGTTCTCCTCCAGCCGCCCGATTCCTTCCTCGATATAGGTAATCCAGATCTTTTGCTCCACCTCCCCGGCTCTGCGGTACTGCGCCTCTATTTCCTGGTAGACTTCATCAAAGTCCAGGACTGTAGAGAAAAGGACGGCGCAGTCTCTTCCATCACCTGGACGGTTGGCGATCAGCTTCATGACGAATATATCTTCTGGGGATGCATCCCTGATCTCCAGCAATCCAAAGGATCTTGACTTGATGGCCCTATGCCATATCGATTCCGAGAGGCCGAAGTCGTAAGAGATCCTATTGGCAAAGATATCAAGATTGTGACCGCCTTTAACTGCCAGCCTGTTGATTCCCAGTCGCTCATGCCTTTTCTGAGGGCCGATTATCTGGAAGCCCAAGGCACTGGCCGAGGCAATCATTGTCTCCATGTCCCCCACAGTCCTGCAGACAATATCGATATCCTTGGTGGAGTCCTTCAGCCCCTGTTCCAGCATCGCAGCTCCACCTATGAGCAGAGCCTCTATCTTATGCTCCAGGACGCGCCCGAGCTGTGCGAATAGCTCATCTACCTCCTCTTTTCTGGAGATGCGATTAGATGTGGATATCATAGAGCTCCGCCTTTTCATTGATATCTTCCAGAGTCGGATAACCGCTAATCATCTTGCCCTGCAACACTGCTTTTAGATCCTTCATCATGGGATGCTCTACAGCTTCTAATTTTTCCCTGTTCTTCAGATAGAATAATATGCAAAAAAGTCTTCCGGAAAACTCTGCTGCCGAGTCCAGGGAATGGATGAAAGTCTCCTGGATTGACAGCTCTCTTTTAGGCAGGGTGTAGTAATTGTCCCTCAGGCCCAGTTCGATTCCATTGTCTGCATAAGCAGAAAAGGAGGTTGGTGTGGCATCCTGCGTTCGCATGCTCTTGAAGAGCACACTGTCCCTGTAGCTCTTGATGAGCAATGCCTCCCTGGGGACAAGACTCAAGGCCTGATATTCTCTGAGGGCAGCCACAAAGCCCTCGATCTCGGGCCAAAGGATCCTGTTTAAGGAGTAGAGACAGGCTCTGTTCTTTTTGGTTCGCTTCACTGCTCCCAGGCGGAGGAGGCCTTTTAAATAGCGGTAGATAGTCTTTTTCGGGATGCCTGTCTCTTTCTCCAGCGCCGCTGCGCTTTGTTCGTTTTCCATCCAGGAGAGCAGATCAATTCTTCTTTCGGCGAGCAATAGCGAGAAGGGCGAGGCCCGGTGAGAGAAGTAGAGCCCTTTGAAGGCCTCAGCGGCAGAAGTCCTGGCTAAAGCTATCTCGCCGCTTTTTCGCTCCAAAAGACCCTTATTCACCAGAGAGGTGACTATTCGGGAAACGGTTTCTGAGCGAAGGCTCAATGCAGCGGATAGGCTCGCTGGATGCAGGGCATGCTCTGCTCCGGCGACAAGCACAAGGGCCTGGATCTCACTTTTGCTAAGCCTCATAATCTCATTAAATGACAATCATTTATATAAGCATGATGTTTTATGAGAATTATGCACTATGGTATTTTATGAGCAATTATTGGAAGGGCAATCCTCATAACAGTGACTGCAAGTGGGAGTATTTGGTTGATGGGATGATCGAAGTAATAGGAAAAGCTGCTTTAACCATGATATGCTAACAGAACGCAAACCATTGTGAATATGAGAATGTGAGATGTATCTGAGAATGAGGTTTTGAAAATGTCAGCAAAATTGATGGAGTACTTCAACCGGCAGCCCAGGATTGGCATTCTTGGCACTGCAAGCAAGGATGGAATGGTGGATGTGGCAGTTATGGGCTCGCTTCAGATGATCGATGAGAAGACGATCACCGCGGCGTTTGCTCGGGGTCGCACATTTGCCAACCTGCAGGAGAACCCAAATGCGGTCTATATGATAATGAATCAGGGCTCGGAGATCCTTGATTGGAAAGGGATTCGGGTCTATCTGCGGATGAGAGAGTATGTCACGTCCGGGCCGCAGCTGGAGAGCTACAAGAGCCAGGTGGCCAAGGTCGTTGGCGAGCAGGCGGCGGAGATGGTCCATGTGATGGTCACATTCGATCTGACGGAGGTCCGGCCTCTGATAGACGCCGGCCAAGGCTGGGAGAAGTCCATCTGATCTATTCAGACACATTCGCCCCCCGCACTCCACACCCATATCTCCCTGCAGTGTAAGATCCAGATGATCCGAAAGATGCCGGGCAGGCCCGACCATCTTTCCGGAAGGAAGCGCTGGATGTGGATCTTCGACTCGTATTATAAGGGCACAGTGGAGCTATGGGGCAGAGAAAACGGCCCGATAAAGGTCAGCCTTCCTTTTCCCAATTCATTTTATATGCACCTGAGAGATCCTCCCGCCTACAGGGAGATGCTCGCAGCACTAGAGAGCCTCTACCGGGTGGAGGAGTGCGATTTCAAGACCATCTTCGGCCCTCTGGAGGGCTACAGGATCTTCGCCGGCCGCAAGGTGGCGGAGAAGATCGAGATCCAGACCCGCTACTCTGCCCAGCTTTACAATGTGGACATAAGGCATGATCAGTGCTACCTTGCCGAGCACGACCTCTTCCCCTGCGGGGAGAGTGAAGAATCCCGTTTCTCTCCGGATTTCGCAGTCCCCCTGACTCGTATGGAGGTGGAGGTAAAAGCAGTGGGCGCAGGGGGCGCCTCCCTCCGACCCGGGGCGGAGATCTCCTCCATCCAGATCTGCAGGGGCAGAAAGAGAAGTCTGAACGGACCGGAGAGGACGGTCATCTCCGACCTGATGGAGCTGATACGCACCTACAACCCGGACCTGATCCTCTTTCCCTATGCCGACAGCTGGGTTCCGGCAATGGTCCGCAAGGCGGAGAGGTACGGCCTTGAGCCGGCCTTCAGCCGCAGCGGCTGGTTCAAATCGATGGCCTCCAAATCCTACTGGAGCTATGGCCGGGCCAACCACAAAGAGGGCGCACTCATTCCTGAGGGGCGGGTGCTCATAGATACTGCCAGGAGCTTCGTCTATCGGGAAGGTGGGCTGAAGGGAGTGCTGATGGCCTCCAGGCTCTCCGGCCTCTCTCCGAACCTCACCTCTCGCTTCACCCCCGGCACTCTGATCTCCAGCTATGAGGTCTTTGAGGCCCTGCGCCGGGGGATGGCTGTCCCCTTCCGGAAGAGCGATGCGGAGAGCGCAAGGAAGATCACCGATCTGAAGGCCTGTGACCGGGGTGGTATGATGTTTCAGCCCGATCCCGGGGTTTATGAACAGGTCCACCAGATCGATTTTACCTCACTATATCCGTCCATCATCGTGAAGTACAATCTCTCCCCGGAGAGCCTGGATCATCCGGAGGTGAAGGGCTTTCTCGCAACAGTGATCACTTCGTTGCTCAACCTTCGAATTGAGACCAAGAGGCGGAAGAAGACCAACCTCGAGTACAGAGGAATCGACTCGGTGCTGAAGTGGATGCTGGTGACCTGCTTTGGCTATACCGGATATCGAAATGCCAAGTTCGGCCAGATCCAGGTGCACGAGAGGATCACCGCCATCTCCCGGGAGCTGCTCATGGATATCAAGGAGCTGGCTGAGGATATGGATTTCGAGGTCCTGCACGGCATTGTGGACTGCCTCTGGGTCCGGGGCGGGCCTATTTCGATTTACAAGGAGGCGGTGGAGCAGATGACCGGCATTCTCACCGAGGTGGACAGCTTTGACTGGATAGCCTTCCTGCCCATGGCCGACGGCTCAGGGTCGTATACCCGCTACTTCGGCCGGCTGGATAAGGGCAGGATGAAGGTTCGGGGAGTGGCTGCTCGGAGAGGAGACACCCCACGCTATTTGCAAAGAATGCAGATGGATCTGTTCGAGCTTCTGGCAGGGGCAGCGAACAGGGAGGAGCTCCGTCTCTGCAAGCCCCGGGCAGAGGAGGTCCGCAGAAGGTACGAACGGGATCTCATGGATGCCAGTGTCGCGGTCCGGGAGCTGGCCGTACGTCGCCGGCTGAGCAGGACAAATTACAGCCGCCGCTGTGCTGAGGCCTCTGCTGTTCAGGCCCTCAAGATCGCCGGACGTCATCCTGCTCCCGGGATGGAGGTCGGATATGTGGTGGCGGATGCCGGACGCTGGGAGGTCGATTTGGAGGAGGAGGCATCGGAGTATGATGCAGAATACTACGGCAAGCTTCTGGAGAAGGCCTGGGAGGAGGTAGCCTTTGTCTTCAGACCGTAGACATATTGCCTGAACCTCAGATAGGCTGGAAAAGGAGGGGTCCGCTCTTGCTGCTGCTAAGGCTCATATTGCGCTCGATGGCAGCGTCAAGCTCATTCATTCTGATCTGCTTATTGATGAAGTCGTCCACCCCGGCGCTAAAGCATTGCTCGCGGCAGAACTCCGGATCAAAAGAGGTGATGGCTATTATCTTGGGACCCTGTTGCCAGCGGCTGCGGATGTGTTTGGTGGCCTCGATACCATCCATCTTTGGCATCTGGATATCCATGAGCACCAGATCGCAAGACTGATTTTCCAGGGCCCGCAAGACCTCCTGACCATTTGCCGCCAGGTCCGTCCGGTGGCCAAGTCTCTGCAGCATGAGTTGAGCTACCTTCTGGTTCACTGGATTATCCTCGGCGATGAGGATGTTCAGGGTGGATCTGATTGTCATTCTGCCGGGAAGATGACCCTGTTCCTATAAGAATTTCTTTTATAGAAATTTGATGTTCACTGTCGCGGGTCGTAGAAGCACCCTCTATGGCATCCCTAGTCTTGCTTTTATTGCCTGAATATCCCTCTCCATTCTGACGAGCCTATCTTCTCGCAGACTCTCTGCCGTCTCTGCAGTGTGGCCTTTTATCTCCTGTATTATCGGGATTGCTTTTACAATCTGTCCTGCGGTAAGAATTAAGGCAAAGTCAACCATTCGAGGAACAAACCCTTCGAAATCCTTGATAATTACATCCGATACTTCTGCGTCATCAGGACGCTTTGTCTGTGCAAAGGTACTGAAAGCATCGAGTGGACCCTTAGATCCTTCTATGATCACCCACACCTCTTGCTGGCCATTCTTGCCTAGCTGGTTTTGGGCAGCAAAACCATTTACTCCCATAAACATGGCCTGGTTCATCAGAAAGTACCTGTAGCCAACTCCATGCACCTTAGGGCCGATGATCTCAATTTTCCTTTTCATCCATCCCACTTCTCATCGTACAAAGATAATGATTACCCTATATATACATAGGCAAATAGCAGCAAATGGCCCCTATATCTCTCATGTTATCGATTTTCTTGATTATCATTCTTTCTCTCCTTTTCTCGTCTCAGCCAGATCCTTGATTATTTGGATGAACTCGTGTACCAAGGATTTGCTCATCTTCAGTTCCAAGGCGATGTTTTCTGCAGGAGTCCCATCGCCATGAAGCTTTAGAAATTTTTATATCTTTTGATGCACTATCACATGATTCTTCGTGTGGACATATCTTCCTCACAATCGAAATACAATCGCAAGGAATTAATCGGATGGCAATAACCCTCATTTTAGGGGGAAAAATGCCATCCATGAGAATTCTGTCCTGGAATGTGAACGGCT
>NZ_DAKC01000057.1:0-8687 GCF_002496465.1 Methanosaeta sp. UBA356
GAGTCACAGAGGAACAGAGGCTATATTCTCTGCCGGACCTCACCCACATAATTCAGCGTAGAGCCAAATATACTTTATGTGAAAGATCGAAACGATTGCATGAGGAAGCTGGCAATCAGTCTTCTGGATGAGAAAGATTACAAAAAGTCGGCAGACACAGTTGATGGCTTCGGATTCGACCTATGGAATTATAAGGGAGACGTGCTGCTATTGGCTGTATTTTCGGGGCTTGGCGCTACCTGTAATGCAAAACTCGACGAGTAGAGCATGAGAATTGCATCCGGGCTCGATGAAGAAAAGGCGCCAACGCTGCCACCCTGCGAGAAGGCAGGCATTGTACGTTTGGCTTAAGGCCGGTCCAGGAGCAATCACTTGCCCAGGATTTTCTTCTGGCGAAGGATCGCGAGATCTGCGGCCAGTGGGCATATGGCGCATCCTGTCCGGCCCATTCTGCGGCCAGACCACAGAAAGCTTTATCTCATTTTATGGTCCACTGCTTTAGTTCAGTTCCGGGGAGTTAAATAGATGGGCTCAGAGAATGATCTAGATAAGTGCGGAGCAATTGAGGTTGCAGAGCTGCTTTTAACCGCAGACATATACAACCGCAAGGAGAACCTGACTGAGGACGACCTGCCACCCAATATTCGCAAGCATTATTTCGATGCGAATACCAAGAGCGTAAAGCGGCCGATTTACGTAACCAGCAGCGATGTTCAGAAGATCTACGGCATAGATAACGTCAAAGCGGCCATCAAGGATCTTACTTTTGTATCCTTCGAGGAGTTCGGTTCGCAGCTAAGGCTCACGGTATTCGATGTGGCCGCGAAGTGGTTTGCCAATCAGAAGGATCTTGCCAGGATCAGATCCAATCCCGCTCTTGCCTACTTTTATGAGAACTATGACTCCATGGGGGTAAGCTACTCCGAGGCCAAGAACGGCAACAAGCCACTTTCTGCAGACCGCGAGTGGATCGACGCCCGCATAAAAGAGCTGTGCAAGGACCAAAAGGAGGCAGATGAGCTTCTCAAGCTGGCTTACATCAAAGCGCCAGAGGATGTAAGAGACAGCATCTCCGGTTTGATCCTGACCGATGATCAGAAGACTGAGATCGAAAAGACGGGAAAGGCGCTGGAGAACAGAGAATACCTGCGCCAGATAGGCCTGTTCGAGATCGGCAAGCTACTATTCGTCGGCCCGCCGGGCACGGGAAAAACCTCCACCGCCCGGGCACTCTCCAGCTGGTTTTCTCTCCCAATTGTAGAGGTCCGCCTCTCCATGATCACCAGCCAGTACCTGGGGGAGACATCCAAGAACATAGACAAGGTATTCGAGCTTGCCAAGAGGCTCAGCCCCTGCATCCTTCTCATCGATGAGTTCGATTTCGTGGCCAAGACCAGAACCTCAGACGAGCATGGTGCCATGAAAAGGGCGGTCAATACCCTGCTAAAGGCCATAGACGAGATCAACCTGGTCGAGCACGGCGTCCTCCTTCTTGCGGCCACAAATCACCCCCAGCTGCTGGATTATGCCGCCTGGAGAAGGTTTGACAAGGTGCTGAACTTCCCCTTGCCTGACCAGGAGACGAGAAAGAGGATCTTAGACAAGATACTGGAGCCCATCAATGCCAATGTGGATACCGCTACGCTGGCAAAGATGACCGATGGCTACTCGGGCTCAGATCTGCGGCTTGTGATCAGAGAGGCGGTGCTCAATGCACTACTGGAGAACAGAAAGGGGCTATGCCAGCAGGACCTCCTGAACTCCATAGATGACTTCCGCCAGAGGATTTCGGACTACAAGCGGAGCATTGAGGCATGAAGGTCACCCTCCTGGGCACAGGCGACGCCATTGGCACCCCCAAGATCGGCTGCAAGTGTCCCGCCTGCATGGATGCCCTCCGGGGAGGGCGCAGCCGGAGGATGAGGTTTTCCATCCTGCTGGAGTCGGACGAGGAGGACGGCCGGGTGCTGGTGGACTCGAGCCCAGACCTGCGATGGCAGCTCTTGAAAAAGGATATAGCGAGCGTGGACGGGGTGATCTGGACCCATGCCCATTATGATCATTATGCGGGCTTCGGAGACTTCCATCGGGTGCAGAGCCACGTGGACGTCTATGCTCTGAAGAATACTATGGACTACATCCTCAATTACCTCTACTTCCTGGCCCCAGTGCGCCATGATGTCATAGCTGGCCAGCCCTTCGAGATAGCAGGAATGCAGTTCACCCTCTTCAATGTCAACCACCCCCCAATTGAGACCGTGGGGGTGCGGATAGACAATGGAAGCAAGGTGGTGGTCATTACCAGTGACACCAAGATGGAGGTCCCTGAAGAGAGCCTGGAGCTGATGAGGGACGCTGACCTGATGCTGGCCGATGCCATAACCCCGCCGGGCTATACTATTAGCAAGCACATGACCGCAGACGAAGCCATGGAGCTGGCGGAGAGGCTGGGAACTAAGAGGCTGATCCTCACCCATCTGAGCCATCTGTATCCGCCCCATGAGGAGGCTCTAAAGAAATGGCCGCTAGGGCATGATATGATGGAGATCGTATTGTAGACTCTGTACGTAAGCTACTCCGGCCTGAAGACCGGAGCTTTCAGCAGCCCTGATCTGGTCTGTTCCAAAAATCAGAGACCAGATCGGACCTCCAGGCCAGCCTACATGCAGCGACGATCTGCAGAGGTCCCAGTCTTGCTGGAACATTGGCCTCAGATCTGCCAAAGACGGCTTCAAATCGTGTTTCGACCGCACCCTTTCGGGCAAGAGTCTGGCAGAGCCGTACCGGATCAGTATCAAGCGGTTTACCGCGAGGGTGCCTAAGATGCCCAAGTACAATACAGGAGATGGATTTGACATATTAAATATGTATGCAGAGCACAGCGAAAGTAATGGGTGGGGCACGCTCCTCCCCGGCCTAAAGACCGAGGCTTCCGCTGCCCCTACACCCCGGAGCGATCTGTGAATGCTCCTAGGACTTCTCGCTTCGTCCTTCGCAATCCTACAAGTTAAACGTCACGGGACGAATGAGAGATAATCGATTCTCAGAGGAATGGTCGCAAAAGCTCTGCCCGATCATCGGGCAATAGGCCGTCATCTCCATGGTTAAAAAAAGCTGCCGCGGAAGAACTATCAAAAAAAGGAATCGCAATGCTGCTCATCTCTGAGAGCCAGAGCAATCAGCTCTCAATGCTTATGGCAGCATTGATGGGTGTGGTTATGATGCTCTTTGTCGTGAACATGTTCGTGCTCATGCATCTTTCCGTCATGCTCATGAGCATGGATGTGTTTTTCTGCGGTATGACAGCACATTTGGTTTCACCTCCGATTTTTCTTTCACAATATAATTTCAATTAAAATGCTATATAAGCATTACTGTTATCGATTATTTCCGAATATGTTTAAATTTTTTAAAGGAAGATTTTATGGTTTGTTATAATTATGCGCTGTATAATATGAATAAATCGTATATCGAATTTCTTGGTTCCAATTAGTATCACCTCATTGATCCCCTACCCTACCTTATAACCGATGACGGATCGATCATCGAGGCCGCAAGTCTCCTCTAAATCGTGGATGAGTTGAACACTCAGAAGAGAACTTTCGCTGCTATTCGACTCATTTTTTCCCGAACAATTCTCGCGCAGGGATCATAGCTAAGAAGTTCATCCTCAGAAATCCGACCACTTGCGGCATATTGTGGGCCATTCTCAGGGATGGAAAGGATAAGCCAATTCAGAAAATAGAAAAAATCGCAAGTATGCTTATTAGGGTAGCAATCATTCTTTTGTCCAAGAGGATATGTGATCAGCTTCGGTTGAGGAGGATATGCTTTATAGCTTTGGAAGAGCTCTCAAATGCTTGCGAGAAGATCCAATAGTGATCAAAGACAATGGGATTCCGGATCTTCAGCTATGGCAGGCATTACCGATCTGATCTGGACTATTGGCGAGATGATGATATTGTTAGTGGTTCCTGATAATACTAAAGCATGTCAAAGACGAGGCTAACTCTGAGGAGCAAATTTCATGTCAGACCCATTCGTGGAGACCATCGACAGTTGGACGAACTTCTTTATGCTGACCGGCTCTGTAGCCGCAACCCTAATTGGCCTTATCTTCGTCTCAGTCTCTCTTCATATAGACTTCATAGCTAGCGTTAGAAAAGATAGCGACATGAATACCATGGCCAGGCAGACCTTCGGCGATTTCTTGATGATTCTATCTTTCGCCTTCATATTTATGGTTCCGTTTGAAACACCGATGGGCGTCGGAGTACCGCTATTGATTCTGGGATTAATGATGCTTGCCCGTACGGGAAAACTTTGGCTTAAATTCGCGAGAAGTAGAAGTTCGCGGGGGCGGGCCTTTACTTCCAACCAGATGCTAGGAAGGCTCCTGATTCCCAATACCGTTTGCTTTGCAATTGTAGTCTTCCTGGCAATAGGAATTCTTCACGGTGATACACGTTATCTGGATTGGATAGTTCTGGTAGTAATTTGGTTGATGATATCATCCACCATAAATGCCTGGGATCTGATGCTCCAAGTGGCTGATATGAAAAGAGAGAAGGAGCAGCAGGGTTAAGCTGGTGCAGCATTCATATTAACGGCTCCTCGCCATTTGGTATGGGTGAACTTGAATCGCAAAAACTCTATGTCTCGGTGCCTATGTGGTGAAACGCTATGCTTTGACCCAACCGCAGAGGAACAGAGGCCATATTCTCTGCCTGAAATCACCCACATAATTCAGCGAAGAGCCAAAAATTGAACTATTAGATAGCGATAGATAAAAGAAAAAGCAGGAAAAAGATGAGGTGCATCCGTCGAAAAGTAATATTATATTTATTTTCACATAATAAGCTTCTCTATCCTCTCCAGAGCCTGACGGATCCGATTCTGGCTGGTGGCGTAGGAGAGCCGGACATAATCCCTTCCCCCTGGTCCAAAGGCAGATCCGGGAGTGGCGGCAATGAGGGCCTCTTTGAGCAGCCTCTCGGTGAATAGATCTCCTCCCCCAAAGCCTGATACATCCGGAAACACATAAAAAGCGCCACCTGGAACGCCGCAGGGAATTCCCAGGCTCTTCAGGCCTGCGACCAGGAGATCCCGGCGGGCGCGAAACTCCGCCACCATCATATCGACATCATCCTGCGGCCCCTGCAGGGCGACAACCCCCGCCCGCTGCACAAAAGTGGTGGCCTGGGAAACGGAATGTGACAGAAGCCTGATCACCCACTTCATCGTCTCCTTGGGGCCGGTCAGATAGCCCAGACGCCAGCCGGTCATGGCATAAGCCTTGGAGAATCCATTTATGGTAACCGTTCTCTCTTCCATTCCCGGCAAGGAGCCCATGCTGATGTGTTCATGATCATAGATTATCTTCTCATATATCTCATCGGAGATCACAAAAAGATCGTGATCTATTGCCAGGTCGCGGATCTCCTCCAGCACAGGCCGCTCGAAGACCGCTCCGGTGGGATTAGAGGGGGAGTTGATTATGATCATCCGGGTCTTGGGACTTATCTTCTCCGCGATGTTCTGGGGCATGAAATCGGCATCAACCTCGCCCCAGACCACCGATCCTCCGGCAAAGGCCACGCTGGGCTCGTAGCTCACCCAGGAGGGACCTATCAATATGCACTCCTCGCCCTCCTGCAAGAGGGCCTGGATGGCGGCAAAGACGGCCATCTTAGCCCCTGGAGTCACTATCACGTCCTCAGCGGTAGAATGAATCAGATTCTCCCGGTTTAGCTTTTCTGCTATCGCCTGCCGCAGCTCGGGAATGCCGCCGGTTGGTGCATAATGAGTCTCGCCCATCCTGATGGAGTTGCAGCCCGCCTCGACGATATGCTTAGGGGTGTCGAAGTCCGGCTCGCCAACTCCCATATCGATGATATCAAGGCCGCTGGCAGTGAGCTTCTTCGCCGTGGCCGAGATCTTCAGGGTGGTTGACTCATGAATGGAGGCTATGCGCGCGGATACCATTCTTTAATCCCCACCGAGCCTCTGCAGGAGCTTGACCGCCGCCTCCACCGCCCTCTTGGAATAGTCCACCCTCTTTTGCGCATCTGCCCGGGACATCTTGGGGCCGGTGATCCCCAGGGTTACCGGCTTATTGCATTCAAGAGACAGATCCATCAGCTTTCTGGCTGCATGATTGACCACAACTTCATCATGGGCGGTCTCTCCCTGTATCACACAGCCGATTGTCACGACGGCATCGATGTCCTCGCGACAGAGCATCTTCTTCACTGCTATCGGCATATCAAAAACTCCAGGAACATAAACCACCGCTGCGACATCTGCTCCCAGGAACTGGGCATGCTCCCTGCCCAAAAGCTCCATCTGATAGGTGATGTCCCTATTGAACTCCGAGACGACGAAACCAAGTTTAGCCATTGACACCAAACCCCATGAAGAGTAGGCACCTAGCTGCCTTCCTTCCATAATAAACCCATCGATTCAATCAAAATGCATTTATCCTTGGTAATGATGGAGATACAGGATTCCCTATGAGCCTTATTTATATTGATGGTGAATATGTTCCAGCTGAAAACGCTGCGGTTTCTGTTTTCGATCATGGTTTTCTCTATGGCGATGGTGTCTTCGAGGGCATAAGAGCATATGGAGGACGGGTCTTCCGGCTGGAGGATCATGTCCGGAGGCTCTTTGATTCTGCTCAAGCCATCATGCTCTCCATCCCCCTGAGCCAGGAGGAGATGGCTCTGGCGATCAGAGATACGCTGCGCAAGAACAACCTGCGCGATGCCTATGTCCGGCCTATAGTTACCAGAGGATATGGAGATCTGGGCCTGGATCCACTGAAATGCAGGAAGCCCACGGTAATCATCGTTGCAGTTGAGTGGGGGGCGATGTATGGAAGCCTCTATGAGGTCGGCCTGACCGCCATCAGTGTCTCTGTTCGCAGAAACGCCCCCGATGCCCTGCCCCCGAATATCAAGAGCCTCAATTATCTGAACAACATCCTGGCCAAGATTGAGGCCAATGTCAAAGGGGGAAATGAGGCTATTATCCTTGATTCCCAAGGAAGGATCTCTGAGGGAAGTGGGGATAATATATTTGTCATAAAGAATAAAAAGGTATACACCCCTCATACCCTCAATAACCTGAAAGGGATAACCAGAGAGGCGGTCTTCGAGTTGGCGGAGAAGAATGGGATTGAGGTCATAGAGACTGATCTGGGCCTTTTCGACCTTTACACTGGGGACGAAGTCTTCGTCACTGGCACTGCAGCAGAGGTTGCTCCCGTCACCAAAATCGACGGCAGAATAATAGGCAGTGGCAAGCCTGGACCGATAACAAAAGAGCTCATGGTGGCATTCAGAGAATTGGCAATGAGCTCGGGAACTCCTATCTGATGCCTCAGGATAGCGAGACAGGTGCCAATTGCTCTGGCAAAAAAGCGAGCAAATAAAGACAAGAAAAGTACATTGGATGAGGGGACTGGCATAAGAAAAGGGATATCTTTCCTCTCTTACCTTTTTCGTCCTTTTGATCTCTTTCTCCAAGCACTAGATTAATTTATGCTATTTTTATAATTTGTACGGGATGGTCTTGATGTAAATTCTCCTCCTTCTCGGACCGTCAAACTCGAAGAAGAGAATTCTCTGCCATGTTCCTAATTTCGGCTTGCCCTCTGCGACAGGGATTGTGATGCTATTGCCAATGAGCGTTGCACGCAGGTGGGCATGGGCATTTCCATCATGATGATCATGAAGATAGCCGCCGTTCTCGGGTGCCAGTCTCTGCAGAAGGTTTTGTATATCCTTCATTAGGGGGGGATCTGCTTCATTTACCGTCAGGGCGGTGGTGGTATGGAGGGTGAAGACAAAAGCAATGCCTTCTTCAATTCCTTCCTCATGCAGGGCCAATATTACATTTGATGTGATATCTATCGCTTCTGTAGGCCTGGTTGTATCGATCTCGATCATTGCCAGTCACAGTTCATTAAGGTGCTATATGATAGATCAAAATTCCGGTTGATCGCAATAGAAGACCGCCCATAATCTCAATGCGGATCATTTTCAGATAATTCGAGAGGAGGATCCGGGTATATTCATCTTGAGGGGATGGATGACTTAAAAAGTCTTTAAGCGAATCCCGGATCCTTGGTCTAACTTATCGGCCATCATATATAAATTTTACTGTATATGGTGGACAGAATTGCATTCCAAAGTATTTTAGTCCACCATTCTGTGATGAATTGATAAAGAAACGAGATAAAACTATACTATGAAATAAAAATAAAAAAAAGCATCCACCATCATATCTAACAGTCCATTGTATGCGGTCTCCCCAGAGTACTGGAATGGGTAGGGACCATGGAAATTGGACGTTCTCTGGATAAAGAGATACGATATGGGGCTTAAAAAAAACCCCATGACATATAAAAATTTTTTAAATTAGATTGACATTCTCGCTCTCTTTGGATTGGCATATATAAGATATTATCATAAGCAGGGTGTGAGATTCATTTTTGCAGTTGCAGTTAAATCGGTGTCAATTAAAAATTTTAATATATAAATTAAATGCCCTTGGCTGACATTTCCTGAGCACAATGGGTTTGTTTGCGGCTTCGGGCTGCGATTCCATTTGTCTTTGTGGGATATGCAGAGCCAGTAGAATCTGCTTTTCATTTGCTGCTATCCACGCGAATTTAACCTTTG